>JANNLP010000766.1:0-1736 GCA_031396905.1 Gemmataceae bacterium | reverse complement strand
CATCCATTCGACGTCACAATATCCGTATTCGCATTGATGCGCTTGAAGACCGCTCGGTCCCGGCCGTCGTGTCGTTTGGCGGCGATCCGCAGCACACTGGGATTTCGGCCGTAGCATCACAGCCACTGCAGGCAACCCACTGGCAAGCGCCGGTGGATGACTTCTTTTCCACCAGTTACGGTCACTACGGCGCACCGCTGGTCACCGACGCCAACACGATCATTTATCCCCACAAGACTGCGGTGAGTCCGCCCAACTTCCACATGGTCGGGCGCAATGGCGTTGATGGCACTGTACTTTGGGACGTGCCCACCGACTTTGTGCCGGCGTCGCACAATTGGTTTCCACCGTATCAACCCGCGCTCGCTACAGCGACCAACCGCGTTTACTTCGCCGGCAAAGGCGGAACCATTTACTACCGCACCAATCCCGATTCTGCGACTGGTACCGTGACCCAATTGGCGTTTTATGGCACTCTGACCGACTACCTCAATAACAAAACGACTTACGATAGTACGGTATTCGTCGATACGCCGTTGACCGCCGATAGCCAGGGCAACATCTTCTTCGGCTTCCGCGTTACAGGAGCGAATCCGGCTAACGTGGTTAACGGTATCGCGCGGATTTCGGCCGCCGGCGTCGGTTCGTGGGTGTCCGCTCAAACCGCCGCCAACGGTGACGCCAATATCAGTCTCACGGCGCGCAATAGCGCTCCCGCGCTCAGCAACGATCAGTCCAAGGTTTACTTCGGCGTCCGCGCCTTGAGTACATCGAGCTACGGTCGGTTGGTCGCTCTGAGTACCACAAACCTGGCTACGCAGCATGTCTCGGGTGTGTTGAAAGACCCGCGCAGCGGCGGTGCGAACAATGCCGTCATTACCAGCGATAGCACTTCGTCGCCGATGGTCGCGCCGGATGGCCGCGTGTTTTATGGCGTACAAGGCAATCCCGGCAATGGCTCCCGCGGCTGGCTTCTGCAGTATTCCGCCGACCTTCAGACGCAATACACTCCGGGCGGCTTCGGCTGGGATAACACGCCCACCATCGTTCCGATCAGCATGGTGCCACAATACACCGGCACATCGAGTTATTTGATCTTTTCGAAGTACAACAATTATTACGGAACGTCTGGTGGCGGCGACGGCTCCAATATGATCTGTGTCTTGGACCCGAACGACACCGAAGTTGAGTTCCATGCATCGTCCAACGGCCAGTTGGTGATGAAGCGCGTTCTGATCATGCTTTCCCCGACGCCGGATTGGCAATATCCGGGTGTACCGACCGCAGTGCGCGAATGGTGCCTGAACACCGCGGCCATCGACCCGGCCACCAACACTGTCATCGTCAACAACTCCGACGGCTACCTGTATCGCTGGCACTTGCCGACCAACACGCTCATTAACCCCGCGCAAATCACGGCTGGTTTGCTGCAGCCATACACGATGACCGTTATCACGATGGATGGTTCGTCGCTCGGCATCGCCGACGGCATCCTGTTTTCGGTCGGCCGCACACCGGGATTCTCCATCACCGACACGACGGTCGCAACTCCCGGCACCACCGCATCGTTCACAGTGACCTTGCCCGCGCACTGCTCGAACGTCTTCGGCCCGAGCCCCGCGACCTCCAGCAGCTGCCGCCGGCTCTCGAACCGACCCTCCGCCTGCCGGTGGGCGGTGATCGCGTTCGCGAGCTTCGGCCCGATCCCCGCGACGTAGGCGAGGAGCGCCGGGCTC
>JANNLP010000729.1:0-2922 GCA_031396905.1 Gemmataceae bacterium | reverse complement strand
AGTTGTCAGAACGAGGCCGAAAACCTAATGAATTCGGTGTCGGCGGAGACCGGTCCATGATCCGAGTTCAGAATCTCACCAAGTATTACGGCGACTATGCCGCCGTTCGCGATGTGTCCTTTGAGGTGCCACAGGGGCAGGTGGTCGGGTTCCTCGGGCCGAACGGTGCCGGCAAATCCACGACGATGAAAATCCTTGCCGGGTACCTTACGGCAACCAGTGGCTCCGCCTCCATTGATAACATCGACGTGTTTTGGAATCCCGTCGCCGCGCGACGCCGAATAGGCTACATGCCCGAAAGCTGCCCGCTGTATCCTGAGCTTCGTGTCCGCGAATATCTGCACTTCCGTGCCGGTCTGAAAGGCATGACTGGGTCGAAACGCAAGGAGCGCATCGACTACGTGGTCAATCGCTGTTGGCTGACTGACGAGGCGAATACGCTGATCGGCAACTTATCGAAGGGTTACCGACAGCGCGTTGGCCTGGCGGATACTTTGCTCGCGGATCCGGCCGTGCTTATTCTTGATGAACCGACCGCGGGGCTTGATCCTGCACAGATCCGCGAGACCCGCAGTCTGATCCGCGAGTTGGGGCAACAACATACGATTCTTTTGAGCACGCACATTCTGTCGGAAGTGGAAATGACCTGCCAGCGGGCAATCATCATCCATCACGGACAAGTGGCCGCGTCGGGCAACCTTGCCGAGTTGACGAAATCACTCGGCAGCGGGGCGAACAATCTGGAAGAACTGTTTGTGCAAATCACCGGCGCGTAAATCACGAAGAGGGACTTTGGCATGCGCACGTCGCTGAGCCTGATTCGCCGCGAATTCACCGGGTATTTTCTCGGCCCGGTCGGCTATGTGGCCATCGTCCTGTTCCTCGTCGGTATGGGCGTGCTGTTCCGATTTACATTTGATCTATTGACCGCCGACGGTGCCAAGGGCATCGAGTTTCCCATGCAGGGCCTATTCGGCAATGTCGGCTTCTGGCTGATCTTCTGGGTGATCCCGCCGCTGCTGACCATGCGACTCTTTGCTGAGGAACGCAGCACCGGCACGCTGGAGATGCTGTTGACCGCGCCCATCCGTGATGGCCAGGTCGTCTTGTGCAAGTTCCTGGCCTGTCTGGCGCTTTACGTGCTGATGTGGCTGCCGACGCTGTTGTATCTGCCGGTCTTGCTCAACCTGCAAATCGATTGGCCCGGCTGGAGCCTGGCGCGAATGCTCGTCGTCGGCGGTGTGGCGGCACCGATCGGGTTGGCAATCATCACGTTTTCGATTGGACGTTGGCGGCGACTTGGAGCGGTTGCGGCACTTGCCGGAATCGGCTCGTTGATCGCGGGCATCGTGATGTTACGTTTCTTCGACAAACAGCCATTTTGCCCTGTGACACCGGGTATCGACCCGATGCCGGTGCTGGCGACTTATCTCGGCTTGTTCGCCGCCGGAGCCATGTTTCTCGCGCTGGGCTTGTGGATATCGAGCCTGGTCCGCAGCCAGATTGTGGCGGCACTGATGGCGCTGGCGGTGAATCTACTCTTCATTCTCGGCGGCTTGATGATCCTCGGCGGGTTTTACACGCCGCCGGCCGATGCCCAGCAATCCACGTTCCGCATCATGAACTTTCTCAGCGTGCCGCTACACATCAGCCAGGATTTCTCCCGCGGTATCATCGACACTCGACATCTGGTGCTGTACGCCAGTGTGACGCTGGCCGCGCTGTTTCTCACCATGCGCAGCCTCGAACGACGACGGTGGCAATAACGGAGGATTCGGGATCATGGCAATCAGCAAACGTCGGCGTCGCGGCTCGTGGTTCATGTTCGGCATCCGCGCCATGGGTGTCGCGGGATTGTTTGCGGTTTTGCTCGGTGCCGTCGGCGCGCGCAGTACGCCCGGGTTTTCCTTACGCCAGCAAATGGCCCAAGTGTGGGAAAGTCCCAGTTATGGCAACGAGCTGTTGTTCCGCACGCCGGATCGATTTCTTACTGTATGTCTGTGGTTAATGGCAATCGGCGCGATTGCTGCCGTGATATCAACTGTCTTGTTGCTACTGGGCGGACTTGGCCGATTGGCTGGACGGCGCAACGTCTCCGGCTCGAATGCCGCGGTGCAAACAGCGTTATGCGTGGCGCTACTAGTCGGAGTGAACTGGTATTCGTTCGGATCCTACCAACGCTATGATTGGACGGGTCGCCGGCTCACGTGGCAAGGCTTGTCGCCTCGACTGGTGAAGAGCGACCGCTTTGAGTCGCAGTTCACATTGCCCGATGACGTCATTCGGGACTTGAAGCAACTGCGCGGCGAGACCACGGTGATTGTTTATCAGCGGCACAAGACGTTTGGCCAGCTCAGCGACAAACCGGATGCTTATGATTACGCCGCCGAGCGCAAGGTCGTGGAAAAGGTCAAAGACCTGGTGCAACTTTTCCGGGAGTTCGGGCCAAGCTTCCGTGTTGAGACATTGGACGTGGAAGATGAAGGTTACGCGGCGACGCTCAAGAAACTGACTCAGGACCAACCTCGCCTGGCCAAGGCCATCGACACCGCACCGGAAAACAGCATCTTTTTCCACACGCACCGCAGTGTCATTGGCTCCAATGGCAAGCCCGATCAGCGCGAATCGGTCCAGCGCTTGAGCTTCAACGACTTCTACCAACTGGACAAATCGGCATCGAAAAACCAAGGCAATCTCGTGCTATTACCGCAGGGTGTAGGTTCGTTTGCACGGCGCGTGCTCGCTGTCGAAGAAAAGAAACCAAAGATTGCCATCGGGTCGGTCCACGAGTACCTCACGACAGAAGGAATCGAGGGATTAACTCTGCTCGGCATGAAGAAGAGCCTGGAAAACTACGGGTTCGAAGTTGTGGATTTGGTGCTGAAGAACTGGGGCGAAGGCGACCCGGTGCCCGCGGCACAC
>JANNLP010000676.1:0-3990 GCA_031396905.1 Gemmataceae bacterium | reverse complement strand
GCCGCCGTGATCAAGGCCTACAAGAAGCAGGACCCGGCGCTCGTCGACGCGGTGTACTCGGGCGTGCCGGCAAGCCTGGTGGGGCGTGAGCAGGTGATTGAGGTGGGGCCGATGTCCGGCAAGTCCAACGTGGTCTACTGGCTCGAACGGCGGGGCATGGACGCGACTGACGATTTTGGTGAATTGGTGTTCAACCTGATCGAGTCGGACCTGCTCAGCAAGACCGACAACGACTGCAAAAACGACTTCCACAATGTGTGCGACCTGGACGATGTGTTGTTGAATCGATTCGAGATCGCCTGGGAACGCTGATAGTCAGTCGGGTCACGGAGGACGGATCGTGGGCGTGAAACTGCGAATGTGGGTCGCGTGGGTTCTATTCATCGCGTGGGTCTGTTGGCTCGGCTGGCAATCGTATTTCTTCGGCCGCTTCCCGGTTGTTTCCCATGCTCAATTCATGACCGCTGACGTTGCCGTGCTCGCCAAGGTAGCAGCTGCCGAGGAGGGCCGGCCGTCGCCGAAGGTGATAGTCCAATCGGTGATTTGGCCCGCTGACGCCAACAAGGACTTGGAAGGCAAGGAACTGCTCGTCGGCAACTGGACAGGTTGCGATGGTTTCAACGCTGCTGGTGAATATGTTGTGCCGCTCACCCGCAACGCTACCGGTGAATACTCACTCGCCGGCATTCCGCGCTCGCCATTGCTCGAACCCAGCCGTTATCGCCGGCAAATCTATCCTGCAATCCCAGTAGTGCTGAAGCAGGTAAACAAGATTCCCGTAGCCATAAAGTGACGTCTAGGCGAGCGTCGGAGCGTAAGCCCGACGTGGTTTCTCTTCAATCCCGGACAGCGACAACTCTTTGTCCCACTTCCATTGCATCCCACACGGCTCTGGCAATTTCTTTTTCCGGTCCCGTCTTTGATCGCCTTGCATACGCTAGTCGGGAATACACTGCCGCCAGTCGCGCGGCTGGCTGCAACAAATCGGGGTCCAGTTCACCAACCGTCTTGGCAAATTCCAAAGGCGTGTCCGCAACGTCGCGTGTCCGACCCTGTTCGCGCGACCATGCTTCCAGCGCGGCAAAGCTGTAACGGATTAACTCCACACCATCGCGATGGTCAGCCGTGCCATCAGCAAATGGATTCGAATATGAAGTGAAGGCTCGTGGCGGCGGCGGTGGCGGCACAAATGCCGTCGCTTCGACTTCAGGGAACGGCTTACGCCCAAACAGATTCATCCACTTCTGCCACCAGGCCGCCGCCCACTCACGTGAGTTGGCAAGGAAACGCAACACAACCAGCGCGACAATGACAATTACAGCAAGGATGACAAGCCACCGCACAACGCCCTGCACGAACGACATGACAGAATCAACAACTTGAGGCGATTGCGGTTTGGAAGCCTCGTTCGCGTCACGGCTTTCGGTGCCCCCGCTGCCCTTGTCGCCCTTTTGGCCGTCGCCTTTTCCTTTGTCCGTACCCTTCTTTCCTCCCTCGCCTTTTTCACCGCGGTCTGACTTCGTTTTCGCTTTATCGTCGGGCTGGCCCTGGTCGCTGCCAGCTTCGCGCGAACCATCTTTATCTTCGCCCTCGCCGCCCGGCTTGCCATCTCCTCTCCCGGCATTTTTGGCATCGCGCGCCACTTTGTTAGCGTCGCGCTCCGGCGAACCCCACGGCATCATGGCGATCAAAGGCGTTTCCGATTGAGGTCGTGGTAAAAGCGCGGCCATCAGCATGGCCAACACCACCATGATCGCCCCCGTCGCCAGCCATCGCGCAGCAAGCGCCGTAGGTAACTTCATTTTTCGTGCTTTGAGATATTGCCGCAGGTTCACCAGTGCCGTCGTCAACAACAGGCCTAGCCCACAGCCAATGTACACCGTCATGCGCCAAAACGCACTTTGCCGACGAGCCACATCCTCAACCGGAATCAGCGACTGGCCAATCGCGAATATCGGCAATGCGGCCAGCGTAAACCACACCACCCACAACCCGTGCGGCCTATGGCGCGAGCGAAACTGCGAGATGAGTTGCCACGGGTCTGCCAATGCATCGGCCAGCCCGCGTTCCGCCTTGCGGTCGGGCTTGCCCATCCATGTCGTGTCTTTCGTCAACAGGTAAGAACTGCCGGCAATGACAAGTATGATGACCAGGTTGAGGACGACGCCCAGGCCCTCAACGAAACGCATGGTGGCCAGAAAGGTCGCGCCGCCGACCAAAAGACCGTAAGTCGCCGCCTTGTCACTTCCCAATGTAAAGCTGATGCGTGCGACCAGGACGATGGCAAAAACGAAGAAAAACAACGTCCACCGAAGTTGATCGTCAAAGTGCCCACGATAGCACACATCCAACAAGAAGTACGCCAGGCTACCGACTAAACCCATGACCAATGCCGGGTTGATGACCTCAAGCACGACGGCGAACCAGTCTGTCTCGCGGGGTTCGTTAGCCATGTTGATTTGCCAGCGTCATGACCGATGGCACCATCTGCGCCGAACATACATCGGGCAGTTGCGATTCATGGGCCAGCACGCGCACATCGCGCACGCCTTCCGAAGCGAGCCGACCCAACGCTTCCACTACGGCGTCTTCAGCCGGTATGACGATAATCGCCGCCACGGCGAAACCCTGACGCCGCAGGTTGCCGAGAGCCAGTGCAGTTTGCTCCGACACTTGTGGCAGTATTGCCATCACGGTCGCATCACGCGGCAGCCTGGAGGCGATCTCCAAGACAAAATCGGGAAACGGTCGCCGCTCGGAAAGTTCCAACCGGGCTAACAATTGCCGGATCAGCGTCAATTGTGTCCAGCCGCGTCGAGTAGGCACTCCTAGCAATTCATCGCCGGCCACCGAAAACTGTTCTGCCGCCTCGACCCGCAATTTCTCGACCACATCCATTTGTTCATCGTCCATGCTCACGCTGGAAGACTGAAAGCGATTGAGCGAGGCTTCGACCCACCGGACGGTCCCGTCGGCACCATTGGACCACAAGCCCACCTGTTGCTGCAACAACAACACGGCGTTGGCCAGTGAAGCCGCGGTAGTTGCCGCCAACTCGGAACGATACGGCTCGCCGCGTGCGGAATAGCCGTCGGCATGCAAATCCAGAAGCAAAGTCGCCCCGGCCAGCGTGGATGGATCGTAGACCTTGCAATGCAGTTGCCCGGTTCGCGCAGTCGCACGCCAGTGAATACGATTCAGCGGATCGCCTTGCATGTATGGGCGAACGCCGGCAATCCGTGTCGGATCCTCATACAGCCGATGTGTCAACCGCACATCACCCACAGGTCGGCGCGACGCAATTTCGTAACCATTCAGCGGCACAACCTGTGGCAACACCGTCACAAACGCGGGCGGCGCCAACACGCGCGCCTTGCGCACAAAGCCAAACAAGTCGCCGCTTTCAACAACCAATGGCCCAACGGGGTACACACCACGTTGCTTGAATGTGATCTTGTAATCCAGCTTGGACGTTTGCCCGGCCGACAATGATCGCACGCGCAGTCGCTTGCCTTTGAGTTGCACGCGCGACGGCCGTTGCGCCAGCACCGCTTCAGGCAGCAAGTCTTCGAGCAACAACCAGACAATCGAACGCCGACCTTCGTTTTCAATGTCGAGTTCAACACTGATGGTATCGCCGACCGAAACTTCCGTATCCGTTACAAATCGTTTGGCTGAAATGCGATTGAGGCCCTCACTGGCAAGATATCGCCCCGTGACGGCGACCAACACCAAAGCCGCGGCGGCGTAAACAACCAGCCCGGCACTCAATGCCCACGCGATAAGAAATAGCAAGATGGCCGCCAACAACCAACGCATTTTGCGATTATCGCGTTTTCGATGGTGATCGGCACGTTAACTGCGCGATGCGCATGAAAAAAGCCCACAGACCGCCGTCCGTGGGCTTAAACATCTCCAACTTTCGCTACTGCTTAGTCGTCGGCCCGCCAATGTTGATCTTGGCGGTGGCTCGCAGTTGCACACAGAGCT
>JANNLP010000675.1:0-2514 GCA_031396905.1 Gemmataceae bacterium | reverse complement strand
CTTCGAAGTTCATAACGATGAGGTGAATTGGGATGGCGACCTGCGGTGCGGCCAGTCCCAGGCCTTTTTGCTCGTACATGAGTTCGAGCATCCGGCCGGCGAGCAGGCGCAACTCCTTATCGATGTGCGTGACCGGTTTGGCGGGAAAACGCAAGGCCGGGTGCGGGTACTTCACGATCTTGACGTTCGTCATTGCGCGGTCACGAGCTCCGTGGGCAGGTCCATTCCAATATATCGGCGCAGCATCGCTACTGACATCGTTTGTAGGGTCGGGTTGGGGGTATTGTGGAGGCGATGAATCACATTGGGGGAAATAGCATGGAAATCCGCGTAATGGTAATCGAAGCGTTGACGCCTGCCGCTTACAACCCGCGGAAGCTGTTGAAGCCCGGCGACATGGCCTGGAAGAAACTCGAAATGTCTCTGCGTGAGTTCGGGCTGGTCGAACCACTGGTGTGGAATGAGACGACCGGCCACGTCGTCGGCGGCCACGCTCGGTTGGCCATTCTGAAACAACTCGGCATGGCCGAAGTGCCGGTGTCCGTGGTGCGTCTGTCTGCCGAGCGTGAGAAGGCGCTGAATGTGGTGTTGAATAACCGTGAAGCTCAGGCCAGTTTTGATTCGACGAAGCTGGCCGATCTGTTGTCGGAACTCGAAGCGCTTGCGGAGTTTGATTTGACGGGTTTCGATCAGGCCGATTTGCGGGCATTGAAGCTGGAACCGCAGGAGGCGGTGTCGCCGATGGATGAGCCTGAGTGCGTGGAAATTGCGTTGACGGTTCCACGGGATAAGTACGAAACGATGGCCCCGCGACTGGATGAGTTGGTCCGCGAGTTTGATTTGGAGTGTCATGTGAAAGGGTTGTAAATATGATGGCCCCATGACGGTTCTCGAACAATTTCCCGAGATCACGCAGGCCAACGTGCCGCTCGCTCCGTTGACGCATTTGCGCGTCGGCGGGCCGGCTCAGTTTCTGGTCCAGCCGCGCAGTGTCGCCGAGTTGACTGGTGTGCTGACGTGGTGCGACAAGGCAAACATCCCATTGCGTGTCCTCGGCAGCGGCGTGAACCTTATTGTGCGCGATGAGCCGCTGCCCGGCGTGGTCGTGCGACTGGTGGCACCGGCGTTCACTGATATCACTGTCGATGGGACGCGGGTCCGGGCCGGATGCGGTGCCAAGTTGGCGTCGCTCATCGCCGCAGCCGCCAAACATACCCTCTCCGGTTTCGAATCGTTGATCGGCATACCCGCCACCGTCGGTGGGGCGCTGCGATGCAACGCCGGCGACCGGTCCGGCGAAATGGGGTCGTTCGTTTATCGCGTGGAGGTCCTGGATGAGGTCGGCCAGATTGTCATGCGCGAGCGTGATGAACTCAGCTTTAGCGAACATTCCAGCAATTTGGACGATGCGGTGTTGCTGACCGCCGAGTTCGAATTGCAGCGCGACTCGGCCGATGCTATCGTCAAGCGCATGCGCAAGGCGTGGATCCAACGTTGTGCCGTCCAGCCGTTCCCGTTTCAGGCGGCCGCGCGGGTGTTTCTCAATCCGCGCGGTGCGACGGCCCGGGAGTTGTTGGAAAAGGCTGGTTTGGCACGCACGAAAGTCGGCAATGCGGAAGTCAGCGACCGCAACGCTAATTACATTGTGACGCACCCCGGTGCGACCGCGAACGATGTGCTTCGCCTCATGGAACAGATGCGAAGCAAGGTGCGCGAGGCGGCCGGGATCGAACTTGAATCCGAACTTGTGGTCTGGTGATGTCGCGTGGTTGGTCAGCATTGTTGGGCCTCATTGGTGGATTGGCCGTTTTGGCCGGTGTCGTGGTTGTCCACAAACTCACTCGTGATGATCTTGATCGACGTGAACATTACGTCATCAAGATGACGGACCTCAACGTGGCCGCCCCGCCGGGGATGGCTCGGGAGGATTTCATTGCCGAGGTGTTGTACAACCGTGGCTTGCCCGCGAAGTTTGACCGCACCGATCCGCTGACGGCCGCGATGTTGCAAACCGCATTTGCCGCGCACCCGTGGGTGGAGCGAGCGACCGTCAGCGATGTGACTTCAGAGCGGCCCGTGGCTTTGATCTTCCGCACGCCGACGCTGGTAGTCGGCGACCGTGTGTTGGACCGGCTCGGCGTGTTGTTGCCATTGCCGGCGAAGAAGGATGGTTTGCCCACCTTTCGCGGCGATGTGAAGGAAACAACAACACCATCCGGCCAACCGCACAGCGAGGCCAAGTTCGTCGCCGTCGCAAAGACTCTCGGTTTCTTGCAACAACAAGCGCCCGAGTTGAAGTGGCAAGCGGTCGAATTAACGGATGACGGCCTGGTGTTGATTCGTGCCGATGGTGCGAAGGCCATTTGGGGATTCTCGAAGAAGGATGAGCCGACGCCGGAACAGAAGCTGGTGCGGCTGAAGGGATGGAAGGGTGAGGCGCTTGATCTGCGACGAATGAACTGATTCGCAATCCTCGTCTTACCCATCACGTCGCGCAGACACAAGATGAAAATG
>JANNLP010000661.1:0-2522 GCA_031396905.1 Gemmataceae bacterium | reverse complement strand
CAGCCACACCGCGGCGACCACGATTCCGGTCGGCTGAAGAGTAATTCATCCAGCATTCAGTGCGGCTTGTAACTGAACAAACGCCGGCTTCAACAACTCAAAGTCGGCACGATATGCAACCGCATCGCCATCCTTGCCGGCTCGGTCCATGCGTGTGGCTAACTCCTGGCACGTTGTCGCACCGAAATTGCCAAACGACGACTTCATCGAATGGGCATGCCGCTGCGCCGCGATGATGTCGCCGGTTGCCAGCGCCTTTTCAATGGCCTCGAACTGTTGCGGCGTCTGTTGATTCAACAGGTCAATCATTTCGGTGACAAACTCGGCACCGCCCAGATCCAGAAACTGTGCCAGGGCTCCATCGATACGGGCGTGTTCGGTAGCTTCAATCATGGACCGTACTCCCGAATGATCTCAACTCTAGCACACATTGGCTTGCCCAATTCGATCATTTCGCGGTACACTTGCCGCCCATGATCGACACCGAACTGCCGCCGGGATGGTACAAAACTGGCAAGGCCGGCCAAGCCCGCGAAGTCAACCGCGAATTACAGCAGGCTTACGCGCAAATGTCCGCCGAGACGGAATTCGCGGCCCGGCTGCAAGCCAGCTACAGGCCGCTGTTTCCAGAAGTCGGCCGCGTGCGCTTTGCTGTGCATTGTCGTTCTTACGGTTTAGTGGGCAGCGATTGTTGCGCTGCCGTGCGCCTTGATGAACGGACCGTAGGATTCTGGCTCGCCGATGCAATGAGTCACGGCGTGCCTTCCGCGTTGTTGGCGGCCTTTCTCAACCGAGTGGTCTCCGGCAAAGAAATCGCTGAGAGTGGATATCGCATTATCCCGCCCGCGGAAGTCCTGGCACGATTGAACCAAGACATGTTGGCATTGCAGCTTTCCGAACCGCCAATGGCGACCATGATTTACGGCACCATCGATTGCATCAGCGGCGAAGTGGCACTGGCACGTGCCGCACATCCGCAACCCATTCATGTGCCTGCCGATGGGCAACCGACCGTGTGGCCGCTCACAGGCACGCTGCTCGGCGTCCCCGGCGCCGGCTTTGCCACACAATCACGCATACTTAATGCAGGTGATCGGCTCGTTTTCGTCACCGATGGTTTGTGCCACGATCCCACGGCTAGCGACCAACCTGAGTTGCTCGAAGCGATGCAGTTGACCGATGCAAACTCGCTCGCCGACTTTGCCGAAATGGTGGCAACGAAACTGTCTGATGACCGAGCACTTACGGACGATGCCACGGTTTTGGCCCTGGAATTCATGCGAAAGTGAACGCGATTGGCCAGAAACCACGTGCTTTGCTAAGATATCTTTGTTACATTGGCTTGTTTTCCAAGAGGCGGCGATGAAGAAGGGCATTCACCCCGAATACCGGGCAGTTGTTTTCCGCGACCATGCGGCCGGTTTTTCTTTCCTCACCCGCTCGACCGCGAAGTCGAACCAGACAGTCGTTTGGACCGATGGCGAGACGTATCCCGTCGTGAATCTCGACATTTCCAGCGCGTCCCACCCGTTTTTCACCGGCAAGATGAAGTTCGTGGACACCACCGGCCGCGTGGACAAGTTCACCAAGAAGTACAACTGGGGCAAGAAGACCCCGGACGCCGACGCCGCAAAGTAGAAGTCGGTTCCGATGTCGAATCAAATCACGTCCATCTTCAATCCAACAACGTACTCCTCACGCTCAGCGTGAGGAGTCGAATGCACCTACGCTTCCGCTCAGCGTGAGTACTGGTTTTCGCCCGGAGGGCGAATACAAGGCCCAATTTGAATACTAGCGCCTCACGCTTGTACTAATCTCAGCGATGAACGGGTAATCGCGTCAAAAGGTGGCATTCCTAACTACCAGCACCACACCCCACTCCCGCAATATCGGGAATGGGATGAACCTGAGTTACTTACCACTGACCAATAACTTCAAATCGACCCGCCGAATCGCAGGCGGAACTGGATGAAGTCGCTGGCGGCGACGGCTCCGTCGTTGTCGAAGTCGAAGCCGAAGTTGGTGCCGCCGAAGGCGAGGCGGAATTGAATGAAGTCACTGGCAGCCACGTTGCCATCGCCATCGATGTCGCCGTAGAGGCGGAAGATCTTCGTCGCGTCCAATGCTGCCGGCGAGGCTGGCTCGTCGAACAGGAAGTCGTCGCCGCCCGTGCCGTTGCCATCACCGTCGAGACCTGAAGCGAACTGACTTGCCACGGCATGAAGGGCATAGCGACCATCGGCCAGCGAAAGATTGTCCACAGCTCCACCAATGAAGGTGAGTGTGACGACCGTGCCCGGGCCGCTGTTATCAACCGACGCGGCCAATGTGACGGAACCGGTCGTTGGGCTGACACGGTTCAGTGTGAACGCGGCGGCGGCGTTGGCGTCACCGCCGACAAACGTCACCTTCGAGTCAAACGTGATGGCCACGTCGGTGACGCGTGATCGCTGCGTCTTGTCCGCACCGGTCTGCTTGGAGTTGATGACGACACCGCCTGGCACGACCTTGGTTTGCGGCGG
>JANNLP010000641.1:0-1666 GCA_031396905.1 Gemmataceae bacterium | reverse complement strand
TAGTAGTGGTGGTTGTCAGCGACAATTCCATCGGACAGGTCATGTCAAACCCGCCCGCATCACCAGTTCCCGCAGTCACAACTCCGGCCGAATGACGTACGTCGTTAGCTGATCCACGCTTGCCGTCGATATCAAACGGCTAACATGCACCAACCAGCGGCCGTCGCCATTGCCTTCGCGCGGCGCATCGGCCTTGCATGCGCGCGATCCCGATTCGAGCCGAGCCGATGTTTCGCCTCGAACCCGGAAAAAGCCGCGACATCGGTCGCAGCGGGATGCATCATCGGATAGGGGCAATGGAAATGCAAAGTCAGTGGTCTTGGAAAACCGAAATTCTCAAGGATCTTTGGCTCGCCGTCTTGCCGGCGACAACGATTCGGCAAGAATCACCAAATGGTGTCTGCTTGGAACAGATTGGCCGGAATATTTTAGATTGTGCCCAGCGCACACCGACGGTAAGCGTCGGCGCGATCGAATTACAAGTTCGGCGGCGGAGGAGAACCTGAAAATGAGCGACGTTCCCGCAGGGACAGAGCTGGCGCGCCCATTTCTCCCCACGAAGGATTTCGATCTTTCCAAGCGCTTCTACGAAGCACTTGGCTTCGAAAAGACCCTAGACGGCGAAGTCGCTATCTTCAATGCCGGCTCAGGTGGGTTCATCCTGCAGCGGCACTTCCAAGTGGACTGGGCCGCCAATTTCATGATGCAGCTCATGGTCGATGACCTCGCCGCGTGGTGGACGCACATCGAATCACTTGAGCTTTCAAAGCAATTCGGTGTACCACTACCCAAGGGCCCGGCCATGCAACCGTGGGGACTTCTGATCGCCTACGTCGTCGATCCCGCCGGCGTCCTCTGGCACGTCGCGCAACGGCGAGAGGGGGCAAAGCAAGATCGTTGAGTCGGAGCAAAGTGAGCGCCGAACCAGGCGCTGGAAGACAATGTGTGCATACATTGCAGAGAAGGATTGCGGCATTTTGAGGCCCAAAGACGGTCGCCCCGTTGGGGCTTGTTGTTAATGGGAATGGACCAGGGGTTTCGCGAAGCGCTCCACCCCTGGCTATTTACGGATGCCCCAACCGGGGCAAAGACGGTTGGCGAACAATTGTTGCACCTGACCGGGGCGGGCACGTCTTGTAGTTTGAAGTCAGCCGGACGATTGCCCCGGCAGGTGAGCGAAGCGTTCGGCAGAAGGCGAGATAATCAATGGCAATGTCCGTATCGGAGGGGGTGCATAAGGGGATGTGGCCGTGGCGGAGCCGGGAGTGGTGTTGCTCGCAATTCCAGCGAGCATTCGAGAACCGTGCCACCGACGGCACGTTTGTATTCGTTTGCCCGCCGTTCCCCCAACTTACGCGCCTGCCGAGCTTTCACATGGGGCTGCGAAAGACAACCGGTGCCGACGGAGAGATGCTCTTGCTGTCGGTGGGCCTGCCGGAGCATTTGAAGTTGACTTTTTCAACGCATGTGCCGATTCATCATTGTCCGTGGTGTGGACGGCGATTGGCTTGGTTTTACCTACGGCGGGCGGAAGGCATGATCGACAAGAAGCGCTGCAAAGACATGGGCCTCATCGTAGAGGGGCAGCCATCCAAAGGCACTGCGACAGTCGCCTAACCGGTAAATGGCCACGATAGTCGAGAGCGCGGACGCTGAGCACGGGCCG
>JANNLP010000806.1:0-2961 GCA_031396905.1 Gemmataceae bacterium | reverse complement strand
GGTTCTTTCTCGGCGAATGGCAACGGTTCGATAAGCGGTTCATGCACGAGGCGTCGATTCGCGTCCCGCTATTGATTCGCTATCCCGCGCTGGCCAAGGCGGGCACATCGATCGAACCGATGATTCTAAACATCGACATCGGCCCAACGTTGCTCGACCTGGCCGGCGTCAAAGCCCCGGCCGGCGTTCACGGCCGCAGTATTGTGCCGCTGCTCAAAGGCGACAGCAGCACTTGGCGAAAGGACTGGCTTTACGAGTACTTTGAGTTTCCCGATCCATCGCACCATGTCCGCAAGCACCGCGGCATCCGGACCGAGCATCACAAGTTCATCCACTATTATGAACCGCCGTTCAAAACCGATCGCGAAGAGTTCGAACTCTACGACCTCAAGAACGACCCGCAGGAGCGCGTGAACCTGTACGCCCGAATGCGCGACCAACCGCTGGTGAAGGAACTGCGCGAACGGATCGAAGTGCTGCGCAGGGAGTCGGGGGATGTAGGGAAATAAGCGTTGCGATTGGAGCTCTTCACTTGGAGTTGATGACGATGTGCCGAATACAAACGGTGGTTTCCACTTGTCATGATTGTAAGTGAGTGGGAGAATGGAGGAGTTGGTTTTTCGCGTTATTGCAGTGTGAAAGGACGGGCTGATGTCGCAATTGTTCGATCGAGCGGTGAAGGAGGTTCGGAAACTGCCGGAAGCCGAGCAAGAGGCCATCGGTGCGCTGATGCTTGCGGAGATTGACGACGAACGCCAATGGGACGAATCGTTCGCTCGCTCTCCTGACAAACTGAAAGCGCTCGCCGCCCGCGCCGTCGAACAGGTGCAGGCAGGTCAATGCCGGGTGGCAGGCTTCGACGAACTGTGAAGTCAATTATCACCGCCGACTTTTTGGCATGCTTTGCTGATCAGCGCGTTGCATGTCACCCTGCGCAGCCGAGTATTTGACGGCAAACAAATGTGGCGACTCCCTTCACAACCATGGGTCCGAATCTTAGGAACTCTGGAAGGGTGTATTGCCGCGCTATGTTGCGCGTGGGTTCTCTCAACGCCAGCAACAGTTGCCGAACGGTTCCGGATACCATGGGTTTTGATGGCTGTATGGGCAGTTGGATGTGGGCTAGGCGTTGCAGGCATACGCTTCGGAAATGTCGTCGGGAAGATTGCTGGCGGTTTGGCCGCGGCGTTGCTTGGTGGCGCTCTTGGATTATTGATTTATGTCCAAGGTGTGAGGGAATGGGGGCTTGTTGTTGAGTATTGGCAAAGATTCCCGTGAGCACGGCACCCGGCGCATAGTTTGCCGTACCTGACCGGGGCGGGTTCGGGCGGTATGACGGTTCTGGGGTACTTCATGCTGCTGATAGTTCGGCTTCGGCAACTTGACGTCAAACAGTAAGGACGGCACCGTGATAGTAAGTCCAGCCAAACGCCGTTCGATTGTGCGCGAGGTTTACGATGGCATTGAGATTACCATTCCGGCCAAACGCAACATACTTATGATGCTCTTTATCCCAGTTTGGCTCGTTGGCTGGGGCTTCGGGGAGGTGTTCGTAGGTTACGCGCTTGTCAATAACGTCAACAGCGGGGCAAAGCTGTTCATGGGTGCATGGTTGGTCATGTGGACAGTCGGCGGTGGGTTTGCAGTTTACGCATGGTTATGGTTGACCGTTGGCAAGGAGATCATTCGTGCCGGGCCAGAGTTGCTTGCGATCAAACGCGATGTTTTGGGATTTGGTCGACTTACGGAATACGAGTGGACGCACATATTCAACCTTCGGGCATCTGTGCAAGTGTGGAATCCATTCGCTCGTGATGCTGGCATGCAGTTGTGCGGAGTGAGCGGAGGAAACGTGGCTTTCGATTATGGCGCGACGACGATTCGCTTTGCTAATTTTCTCGACGAGGCGGAAGCGAAGCAATTGGTAAAGGAACTCGAGACGTTTCGCGGGCGAATCTAAACGGCACGAATGCAGCGGTACCTGTTGTGACGGATTCGGCAATGTAGCGGCCCTTCGTAGTCGGCCAGTACGCGGCGGAGACAATTCTCATGCACCTCAGAAAAGCTCCCACCGCTTTCACTCTCATCGAGCTACTCGTCGTCATTGCCATCATTGCGATGTTGATTGGGTTGTTGTTGCCGGCGGTGCAGAAGGTTCGTGAGGCGGCGGCTCGGGTTGGTTGCGGGAATAATTTGAAGCAGTTGGGGTTGGGTTTGCACAACTATCACTTGACCTATGAGCGCTTTCCTGCGGCGTATACGGCGGCCGGCTTGAATTCGGGGCCGGGGTGGGGGACATTCATTCTGCCGTACATCGAACAGGTGGCCCTGGGCCAACAGGTTCCCACCGGTGCGCCGATGTGGGGTGGTTCGCAATCGATCTCGACGTCGGCCGACGGCGGGCAGACTGTATTGAAAGCGTTCCGGTGTCCTTCGGATTCGGGTCCACAACTTATTGCCGCCCAGGGGAACTTTGCGGTGTCCAATTACCGGGCGACCTGTGGAACGCTGATGGCCATTGCCTATCCGGCCGAGTCGGACCTGGGCGGCGTGCTGCATCAAAACAGCCGCGTTCGCATCATGGATGTGACGGATGGCACCACCAACACGATCATGATCGGCGAAGGCAAGTCGGGTCCGCCACGCCACGAATCGACCGGCAACGCTTTGTCCTCGGCCATCTGGTGCGGCATGTCAGGCACCTACAACGTACCCGGAATCGGTATCTACATCTGGCTCGACAACGTAATGTGGCCCACCGGCGGCCACCCGGCCTGGCCTCGCGACTACGTCGATGACGCATTCAACAGTCATCACACGGACTCCGTGAACTATTTGTTTGCCGACGGCTCCGTGCGGGGCTTGTCGCCGAAGATTGATGCAGGCTTGCGAGCGCAAATGGGCGTGCGCAATGATGGGCTGCCGGTGGGAATGCCGTAGATTCGCGGAGTAGAGGCGAGT
>JANNLP010000611.1:0-11860 GCA_031396905.1 Gemmataceae bacterium | reverse complement strand
GGCGAACATTCCAATCACAAGTCCATCCTGCAACAGGTGGCACAGAAAGAGTTTGGCGACTGCCCAAGGTACAAGGTGCTGGACGAGCAAGGCCCCGACCACAACAAGTGCTTCAAGATCGCCGCGCAGATCGCCAAGGTGACCTACCCGGCCGCGTGGGGCGCGAACAAGAAGGACGCCGAGCAAAAAGCGGCGATGAATGCACTGAGCGCCATTAACCAGGAAGACATCCCCTTCCCGGCGGATGTGTGAGGCCGCGGCGATTGCTTTGATATCGATACCTTGGTAGCATGTCGTGCGGGGGCGGGTGACGCCCGCGGGGTGAGCGATGCGCGAGCCGTTGCAGTGGTCATTTCCGATTTGCCGGCTATTTGAAGCCACGGTTCGCGTCCATGTGATGCTGCCCTTGGTGATGCTCGGCCTTTATCTCAAACAACTCAAAGCCCTTGAAAACGTCGCCGGCGCGCCGCTGGCCATCCTTGCGGTGATGGGGATTCTGTTCGTTTCGATTCTTCTGCATGAATTTGGCCACGTGTTTGCCGCCCGTGCTGTGGGCGGTGATTGCGACGAAGTGGTGCTCTGGCCGCTCGGCGGTTTGGCCATGTGCGACCTGCCTGCTTCGCCGAAGGCACATTTTCTGACGGCGCTCGCCGGGCCGTTGGTTAACTTGATGCTATGTGTACTGTCGGCCGCGTTCCTCGTGGGGCAATCAATTTGGCCGCCGCTCAATCCGCTCAATCATCACATGATCTATCCTGGCATCGTGAGCTGGCAGGATGGCAACAGCGTCACTGAAACCTGGTATCTGATGCTGGCCGCCCGGGTGTTCCTGTGGAACTGGGTGTTGTTCTTGTTCAATCTGCTGCCGGCCTATCCGATGGATTTTGGCCGGATGTTGCACGCGGTGCTATGGTCGCGAAGCGACGAGCGCACGGCGGCCGGCACTACCGCCTATGTCGGATTCGGGGCCATGCTGGTGTTGCTGGTGGTGGCCATTTATCAGGATGCCGTCCTGATGTTCGCGCTGGCGATCTTCATCTACCTGCATTGCCGGACGCTGATGATGTATGCCGAGGGCGCCGACGAAACAGGATTCAGTTTGGATGTGGTCGGCGATGGTGAAGCCACCCCGCCGCGAAAACACAAACCGAATTTCATTCAGCGCTGGCGGCAAAAGCGTGCCGCCCGCATGCTGCAGCAGGAACGCGAGGACCGCGAAAACGAAGAACGCCGGCTCGATGAGTTGCTCGACAAAGTGCAACGCCTCGGCAAACAATCCCTGAGCGCTGAGGAGGAACGGTTCTTATCGCGAGTCTCAGCACGGTATCGGAATAATCGAAGTTAAGCCCGTGTTTAGCAAGCTGCGGCCGACATAAAGAGCCGCGCACGAAGTAAGCGAAGAGTCAAAGTCGCACTTTGTAGACAGTATGCGGAGACAGGAGCAAGGTCTCCGCTTACTTCGTGCGCGGCTCTTTTTGCCGAATCTGAATTTGCATTAGCTTCTACAATAATCCACGCAGCGCAATGTCATTGGAGGAGCGTCACGTGGATCGCGGCAATCATTATGAAGCCGCTTTTGAGGAGTACCTGCGGCAGCGGCGACTGCCGTATATTCCGGTCGATGAGACGCGTCGGGCCAACCTGGCCAAGGGCGGGCCGGTGAAGAGTTTGGATTTCATCGTGTATGGCGAAAAGGGTTGCCGCCTACTGGTGGACGTGAAAGGCCGGCGTTATCCCGGCAAGTCGGCCGGCAAGCCACGCGGCACCTGGGAATGCTGGTCCACCCGCGATGATGTCGAAGGGCTTTTACGCTGGCAGGAGATTTTTGGCCTCGGCTTCGATGGCGCCTTAGTGTTCATGTACGAACTCGGCGAAAAGGTCGAGTTACCCAATGACACACCCGATTTGTGGACCTGGCGTGGCCTGCGCTATCTCTTGCGTGCCGTGTTGATTGATGATTATGTTGACAAGATGCGGACGCGCAGCCCGAAGTGGAAGACCGTGAGCCTCAGCACAGCGGCATACAAAGAACTGGTGAAGCCATTAGTGGAGTTCACGCATCTGCGCGAGTTCATGACGCGGAAACCCCGACAGGCGGCCTGCGCATGAGATTGGGCGTGCGTCTGGAGTCATTGGGTTTAACATTTCGCGCGGCACTCAGTGCCGCCAGTCGGCTGGCCGTCAGCGGTGTGCAATTCGATGCCACCGCGGAACTTCATCCGGACCGATTATCGGACACGGGCCGACGGGAAGTCGCGCATCTGCTTCGTTCGCACAGCCTTGAATTGACGGCGCTTCACTGCCCGCTGCGCCACGGTCTCGATCATGCGCCGAACCTTGACGCGCGGTTGGCCCACTTGCAAAAAGCGCTGGCGCTCAGTTGCGACCTTGGTGCCCGTATCGTCATCGTGGATTCGGGCCGATTGCCGGACAACGACGATGATCCGCGCATGGGCACGTTACGCGAAGCGCTGATCGCGCTGGGTAACCATGCCGACCGCATTGGTGCCAGACTGGCCTTGGAAGCCGGCATGGATTCTGGCGAACGCCTTGCAACCTTTCTTGCAGCCTTGCCCACCGCTGGTGTGGGCGTGAATTACGACCCCGGCAACTTTCTGGTGCACGGTCTGGATCCCATTGCCCAACTCGCGCCGCTCAAAGATGTCATCGTTCACGCCCATGCCCACGATGCTAAAAGCGGCTCCGCTGGCCGGCTGGCCGGCGCGGTCGCTGTTGGAGCCGGCGATGTCGATTGGTTTGCTTTAGTCGGCCATCTCGCCGCCCAGGAGTATCGCGGCTGGCTGGTGGTCGAGACGGACGATCCGGACGCTGCCGCCGTGGAAACGGGTGTGAAGGTGTTGAAGCGTTTGGTATGATCTGCGCGTCTACAGAATTAACATCGCATCACCATAGCTGAAGAAACGATAGCGCTCGGCCACGGCCATTTCATATGCTTGGCGGATCAACTTTTCACCGGCGAATGCCCCGACCAGCAGCAGCAAACTCGTTCGCGGCAGATGAAAGTTCGTCATTAGAGCATCGACCGCGCGAAACGTAAACGGGTTGCGGATGAACAGGTCGGTGTCACCTGTTCGCGCGATGATTTCACCAGATTCCAGCGTTCGCACCGTCGTGGTGCCGACCGCCACCACCCGGCCGCCTCTCGCTTGCGTTTCGCGCACTGCGGCTGCCGTGGCGGCTGGCAGCGTACACCATTCTTTGTGCATCACATGTTTCGCAGGATCGCCGGCACCCAGTGGTTGAAACGTGCCCATCCCGACATGAAGCGTGACGGCAGCGTGTTGAATTCCGCGATCGTGCAACCTTTGAAACAACTCCGGCGTGAAATGCAGCCCAGCCGTTGGAGCGGCAACCGAACCGGGAGCTTGGGCAAACACGGTTTGATAGCGCGACTTGTCACTGTCGTCGCCCCGGCCCTTGCGAATATAGGGCGGTAGCGGCACCGTGCCATGTTGTTCCAACAGCTCAATCGCCGATCCCGGCGACTCGGGTCGATACACCAACGGCTGTCCCGTGGGCCGATCCATGAGCTTGAGAACCAAACCGGTATCGACAACCACTCGCTCGCCGACGGTTAGCGTGCCTTTGGTTTGCGACAGCAGCGACCAACTGCCGTCTGCCAACGTGCCGAGATACAAACCTTCCCATTTACCGCCGGTGCGTTCACGCCGGCCGAGTAGCCGAGCTGGTAATACCCGCGTGTCGTTGACCACCAGCAAATCGCCCGCGTGCAACAAATCCGGCAAATCAAAAACATGTCGATGTTCAATCGTTTCACGATCACGATGAACAACAAGGAGCCGCGCGTGATCGCGCGGCTCCGCAGGCCGCTGGGCAATCAAGTCCGGCGGCAAATCGTAATCGAGAAACATGGAGATCACTTAAACGCTTTGAGCCAACCCTCAAACGGTTTCTTCTGCGCTTCCACGGTCTTGGCCGGGCCGCGCAGGTTCATGTAGTACGGCCCGTTGGGGCTGGGAAAGATCACGTTGATGGCACGAAAGTCGGGCTTTTCCACGGCCTTGGCATTCGGGTCGGCCGGCGGCTTGAACAAGTAAGTCCCGGCAATATCCAGCGTCGTCACATCCATGTCGCCGACTTTGAACTTATCGATCTTGGCCTTCTCGCCGGCAGGCTCTTTGAACATGCCCTTCCAGCGTTTGAGATTCTCTTCTAGGCCGCCGCCCTGACCCTTGCCGAAGAAAAACACGATGACCTCCGTGTCTTCTGCTTCGCCGGCGGCTTTGTCGATCTTGAAGTGATACTTCCGCATCGCGGAGCTGCTCTTTTGCGGCTTCCACGCCGCCGGGGCCTTGGACTTCATGCCGTCCAGTTCAACAATTACATCATCCGCTGCAAATGCCGGCCCGATCAAAGAGGTGATCAGCAACCCGGCAAAAATTCGACGCAACATCGGCAAGTCTCCTGCTAGCGCGGGCGGATGCGGCTTATTATCGGTGAAATGACGCGATTGCCCACTGCGAGACATGGTTACGCAGCAACGACATGATTTCGCAGTACGCCGATTCCTTCGATTTCGACTTCGCACTCGTCGCCGGGCTGCAGCCACACCGGCGGCTTGCGGGCGAAGCCTACGCCGGGCGGCGTGCCGGTAAAGATGAGATCGCCGGGTTCCAGCGTCACAATTTGTGTGAGATAAGCGATCAACTGTGGCACGGTGAAAATGAACTCGCGTGTGTTCGAGTCTTGCATCGTCTGGCCATTCAGCCGCATTTGCACTCGCAGATTGTGCGGGTCGAGTAACTCGTCGGCCGTCACCAATTCCGGGCCGATGGGCGCGAACGTGTCGAATGTTTTGCCGATGGTCCATTGCCGCTCAGCTCCGCGCATCTGCCAATCGCGGGCGCTGACATCATGGCCACACGTGTAGCCAGCCACGTAACTCATCGCGTCAGCTTCGCTCACGTCCCGCCCACGTCGGCCAATGATGACGACCAGTTCCGCCTCGTAATCGACTTTCTGACTGACCTTGGGCAAGTGGATTGCGCCGCCAGGGGCGTTCAGCGCATTGTGATACTTGGCAAACAACACCGGCTCGGTCGGGATCGCTTTACCGCCCTCGATGGCGTGGTCGCGGTAGTTGAGACCGATGCAAAGAATTTTCGGCGCGTCGGGAATCACGGGCGCATACGTCGCTTGACTTACCGGCACCCGCATTACCATCGTGGAGTTGGCCGCTACTCGAGCCAACATTTCCGGCCCACCGGCTAACAGTCCGCGAACGGTGGTCGGCAAGCCAGGATCAGTGGCGTTGATGTCAACGTAATCATCACCCACCCGAGCAAACGCACGTGGTCCGGTCGTCGTGACAAGTGTGGCAAGACGCATTTGAGATCAGTCGCAGCCGGGCGGTGCAGAAATGATACGAACGAAAAAGCCCACCCGTCGAAACGGGTGGGCTTTTATGATTCAACTTACGTTATGCCAGGTTGACCGCATACGTATCCAACAGCGACTTCACCTGGTTGCGCTTGTCGACATTGTCGCGCAACGCGGCGAAGAGGAACGTCGGCGTTTTTGGCGGGAACGGCATGCCGGCGCTGGAGATCTGGTTGATCTGCGTTGAAAGCTGCACCAGCACTTCCTCGGTCAAGCCGCAGTTCACGAGGATGTAAAACCGCGGGTCGGTATGCGACGACGCCTGCCAGAAAACATTGTCTTTCTTGTTTGTCGAGACGCCTTTTTTGAGCTTGTAGGTCACGGTCTGCATTTTGCTTTCCGGCTTATGCGGCTCAAAAACCAGCAGTTTTTGCGCCTCGCTCCATTCGACGAGGTCGTAGAGAGCCAAGGCATTCTTGGGGAAGTTCGGTGATGTGGGTCGCGCGATGGTGGAGAGAAACGCGAGGCAATCCTTCGCCACGTCCTTGCCAAAACGCTCGAACGGAGGGGTGTCGGTAGCCATTGTTATCACTGTCCTTTCAATCCATTCTATGTGATTTGCGGTCGAAACCAAAGCCCATTCACGCAGACCTTGTAATTCAGCGAATCGCAGCGCGAAACCCGGCCAACGGCTGGAAACCGCCGTGCTGTCGGGTTAAGCTGTCCTCATGGCTTCCGACAGCGATCGCGTGTTGATTGCCCAGATTCGTCAGGGCGAACCCGACGCCTGGCAGCGGCTCATCGACCGGTATGAAGGCCGGCTGCTCGCCTTTGCCGAGCGCCGGTTGCGCGACCGCGCCACCAGCGAGGATGTGGTTCAGGAAACCTTCGTCGGCTTTCTCAATTCGTTGCCGAACTTCGATGATCGTCGGGAGCTGCAAACGTATTTATTCACTATCGCATCGCACAAAGTGACGGACCATTTGCGTCGCACCGGCCGGCGGCCCTGGCAAACCGGCAGCGACGACGGCGACGACATTCTCAACAACCAGCAGGACAGCGGCCAACGGGCCGCCAGCAGTCAGGCCCGCAGCCATGAGCGCCGCGATTTGGAAGACGATGCTATCACGCGCTGTCTGGGCCAGATGCTGCATGGTTGGATGCAAAAAGGCGACTACATCCGCGTGCAGGTGCTGGAATTGCTCTTCGTCAAAGGCATGGCCAACCGCGACGTGGCCGCCAAGCTCGATGTCGGTGAACAGCAGGTGGCCAACTACCGCTTTGCCGCGTTGCGCAAGCTCAGCGAGATGATTCGCGAAGCCGGTTTGCCGACCGACGTGTTTCCTGAATTGGCCGAGCTGCCACCCGAGGAGTGATATGCGCGAAAACAAGGTGAAGCGCAAGCTCCGCGCCGGAAAGATCAGCGTCGGCGCCTGGCTATCGTTGGGCAACGTACTTGCCGCCCGGTATATGGCCCGCACCGGTTTCGATTGGCTCAACGTCGATCTCGAGCACTCGGCCACGGACCTGGCGACCGCCGCGCTAATGTTCGGCGCGATTGCCGACGCAGGCACCGGCTGTTTACCGATTGCCCGAGTTCCGTGTAATCGGCACGTCCACTTTAAGCAGGTTCTCGATGCCGGCGCGATGGGCGTGATCGTCCCGATGGTACTCAACAGGCAAGAAGCTGAAGATGCCGTGACCGCATGCCTGTATCCGCCGCGCGGCAACCGCTCGATCGGCGGCACCGTCGCCGCGCTGAACTACGATTTGCCCTTCGCCGACTATCTCGACAAAGTCGATGACGAGTTGCTGATCGTGCTACAGTGCGAACACATCGACACGGTGGACCGCGTCGAGGAAGTGTTTTCGGTAGCCGGTGTCGATGTCGTATTCATCGGCCCCAATGATCTGAAGCGCAGCATGTACGGAACCGACGGCTCGCGACCCAGTGACGCCACTTTGAAGACGGCACGAATGAAAGTCGTCGCCGCCTGCGAGAAGATTGGTGTCGCGCCCGGCATCCATTGCGCGAACGCCGCCGAAGTCATGCAGCGACGCGATGAAGGCTTCCGCTTCATGGGCCTTGGTAGCGAGCAAGGATTGATGATGGAAGGAGTCGCTTCCGCTCTGCGGGCGATAAGCAGCTAATCTGAAGGACGAACATCATGGCCAAACAACACACTCCCGGATTCCTCAAGGTCGTCACCGATGCGAAGGCTCGAGTGCGGGAATGCACCGTGGATGATGTGAAGGCTCGGCTCGATGCCGGCGAACAGCTGAACATCATCGATGTGCGCGAGGAAAGTGAATTCGCGGCCGAGCATTTGCCGGGGGCTTTGCATCTCAGCAAGGGCATCATCGAGCGCGATGTGGAGACCCGTTTTCCCGACCCGGCGACCGAGCTGGTGCTGTACTGCGGCGGCGGGTTCCGCTCGGCATTGGCGGCCGACAATTTGCAGAAGATGGGTTACACCAAAATCATCTCCATGGACGGCGGACATCGCGTCTGGAAAGAACGTGGCTTTCAGCTAGAGAAGTAGCTTTCGTCACGGTGCCTTTACCGACGTGTGATCGTGGACGATGCGCCATTGGCCTTCGATGCGTTTCATGATCAGGGTGTACAGACCGGAAGGTCTGGTGTTGTCGGGTAGATCCAGTTTCCATTTGCCGCGGACGTAGGCGGCTTCGCTTGTCACCACCACGACATCAATGTCTGAAAACGTGAGCTTGCCCATGGCTTTGCCTTCGGCTTTGTAGCGTTTGCGGTAGCGGTCCAGCGTGGTTTGCCAGCCTTCGGTTGCGTCGCCACCGGAATAAAAGGTGAGCTTGTCGCTGTTCCAATAGCCGGCCATGAAACCGTCGAGGTCGCCCTGGTTCCACGCTTCGACTTGTTTGGTGAGTTCGGCTTTGATGTCTGCGGCGGCATTGGCGGGCTTCGACTGCGATAGTCCCCACACCAAATCCGCGCCGCCGATCAACACGGCAAACGCTGCGGCTTCCACCGCCATGACTCCGAATATCAGGGACCATGAAAGGCGCATGATTCGTGCAGGTTCGTCCGGCATGATGTGATCCCTCCCAAGTCACCAATCGCTATCGTTGATTGTCTCGCCGCCGGCGCGCGTGCACAAGGCGGCAAAGGTGCGCGGGTTCATTGTCCAAAGTAAGAAGCGCGTCGAGCCGTCGCACATGGCGGCACAGAAACCACCGGGGTGGGCGGCACCACCGGGCACGCCGCCGGGGAATACGTCGCGAGCCGCTGACAGAGTTTCCGGGCTGGCCCATGCCGCTCCTTTGCCATTCTCGGCGAGGAGGATGGTGTTGGCCGTGCCGTCCTTCACATCACCGCTGCGGCCACGGCCATTCGCGGGCAGCGCTCCAGCGAAGTTCAAATCCGGCTCGGACCAACCGAAATCCACGAAGATGGAGCTGGGTACCACGCCACCATAATGACAACCCGCGCCCCAGCGGACCGGGTTGTCGTTGTCATCGTATTCGAAAATTGACTGGGGAAACGTCGCACTGCCGGGGCAGATCAACACGCCGAACCGAGTGCGCACGGCCGGCTGATTCTCCACCGCATAGTAAGACACGTCCCACCGGTACTCGGCGGCGAAATCGTTGGAAACGAGAAATCCAAGAAGGCACGAGTACATCCCGTGACTGACGCCTTCCGGCACAACGAACGAGTCGGATGCCGGGCCGGACACCGCGCCGGGCGGCAAGCGACCCTGCGTAGCTTCAAACGCCAACACGGCGGCGGCTTGATTGTGCAGGTTGTTCAGACAATAAGTTCGTGCGCTGGCCGTGCGTAACTTCTGTACTGCGGGAATGGTCAATCCGAGTAACGCGGCAATGATGGCGATGACAACAAGTAGCTCGACGAGACTAAAACCACGGCGGCGCATCACGGCATCTTCATGGCGTTGAGGGCCGACATCGGACCGTTGAATTGATCCAGGTCCACGTTGCCGGTGATGCCCGGCACACTGCCGGTGGCAGTGTATTGCCACATCGTCCAGTTGGTCCACGCCGAGGGGAGGGGAAACGGATTGGACACGCCCCAGCGCGGCATCCACAGCGGGCAATTGTAGTTGTACGGCGAGTTTCCCGCGTTGTCGCGCCAAAAGTAGTAGCCGCAATAGATCATCGGCGGTTTGCCCATTCGCTGCCGCAGTTCCTGACAAAACCGTTGAATCCAGTAACGAACTTGCGCGGGAGTCTGCCCATCGGTTGCTTCAATATCCAGTACACACGGTAAGTCGCCGCTCGATGGCTTGACAGTGCGATAGAAATGGCGGGCCTGCGCAATCGGATCGGTGTTGGGTCGGCCGTAGTGATAGGCTCCGCGCACCATATTGTTGGCCTTGATCGCCGGCCAGTTCGTGGTGAACTTGGGGTCGGTAAACGTCATTCCTTCGGTGGCTTTGCAGATGATGAATTGAATCCCCGACGAGGCCACGGTCGCGAAGTTGACCGTGCCCTGCCATTGGGAAATGTCGATGCCTTCAAGCACGGTGCCCTGGGCCGATAAACTTGGGGTGACGCCGAGTGCCGTGCCGGCCGCTAGCGCGCCGCAGCGCCGCAGGAAATCTCGGCGGTTGGACATCGTGACAGTCTCCAGCATGGGTGGTAATTAATGTAACATGTCTGCCCGGCAATGGGAACAGCGGGGTCATGCCGGCGGCTGCGGTTCCGGTTGCGGCTCAACCGGTTTGGGAGGTCGCGGCGCTTGCCGACGTTTGTCGGGGTCAAACAGGCGATAGCCGATGTCGGTGTTGATTTTTGTTGAGTATTCTGGACCAACGACACCGCCGTCATCGACGCGGTCTTTGCCAACGGAATAAACAACGCGGCCTTCCTGAGTTGTCTTCCAGCGCAACGGCTTACCGTCGAAGGGATCCAGGGGCAACGCCGTGATAAGTTTGGCGGATACCAGATCATCCAATTTGTCAGGCCACTTTTTGTGCTGCAATCGATAACGCTCGGCAACCACGGCAACTAACATGGTCCGCAAGAGCGTTTGATGGCGCAGTTCCGCCTGGTTGACTTTGAGTACAGTCGGGGCCACTTGCCGCGCGAGTAATGACAAGTTCTTGGTTTTCTTGTCCCATTCCTCGAAGGCATCGAAATACTCTTCGTAGGGCCGCTTCGAAATGGCCACGGCCTCATTCATGTGGCGAAGCAGGTCGGCCTGCCCGCGCATGGCATAGCCGGGAAGGTAGATCAACCAATCTTCAGCAGAGTTGCCGCCCCTGCCGACGACGACGCGCAGGTTCTGCGCTTTGCCAGGGTTGTCCTTCAGGTATTGCAAGTACGCGTAACCGAAAGCGCGTTCGCCCCGAAGGGCGGTTTGCCAAACTGGTTCGCGCATTTGCAAGTCGATCGCGGCCTGGAGTCGGACAAGTGTCGGATCGTCTAGCACCGTTTGCGCGAGAAGGCGCTCGCAACCGTTCAAGATGACATTGTCGGTGGCGATGCGAACCAACGCGGAAATCAAGAATGGTTCGTCGCCGATGGACCGGCCGGCGTTGAAACCGGCTATCATCATTTCGGCCGCACCATTGCCATCGTCGCTTTCCAACTTTTGATATGCATCCAGCCGCAAGGCCATTGCGGCGTGTCGAGCGTCCTGAGTTAACGGCAGCAAGGTGCTGACAACATCGGCCGAGATCGTCAGAGGATGGCGACCCCAAGGCATATCTCTGAGTTTGCGATATTCCGTTAGCGACGCAGCGTACGGCTTTAGCTCTTCTATGATCGCTTTCGTCTGTTGCTCGTTCGCCCTGGCGGCCGGGAAGCGTAACAACTCATCGATCACCTCATCCAAACGTTCACGCTGTGTTCCGTTGGCCGGTCGGACGTAAAGTCGTTTCCCCGCCGCGATGATGAAGGACGAGTTATCGATATCCGCAACTTGCCGGCGATTCGCTTCGATGTCGGCCAACTGCCAATTGGGATCGTCCTTCGCGGCCTCAGCCGTGGCGTCGCGCAATTCCTGGCCGCCATGATAAATGGCCCAACCCACGAAGACGGCTCCGCAGATTCCGAAGAACATTGGGATCAATAACAACTTTCGCCAGCGACGGCGCGGAAATGATGCATCGTACTGTTGACCCACGTTCAACTCCTGACGGTAACGCAAAGAGCCGCGCACGAAGTAAGCGGCTGTGAGATCCGCTTACTCCGTGCGCGGCTCTTGAATACTAATCCTTCTTCCAACCTAACAAAATCGTGGTGGCCTCGGCGGGTTTCGCACCGTTATCCAGAATCAACTCATTCGTGTTGAGCATCTTTTTCACGTTGGTTTGTCCATCCAGGAACTCATCGGCCGATAGGAGGTCGTCGAACGTGCGTGTGCCATAGTGCATTGGTACCACCAGCCGCCGGGGCTTAATCTGAGCCATGACGCGCTTGGCCTGTTCGCCATTGAGCGTATATACGCCACCGACGGGAATCAACAGCACATCCACCGGACCGATTTGCCGAAGCTGTT
>JANNLP010000596.1:0-7425 GCA_031396905.1 Gemmataceae bacterium | reverse complement strand
AACAGCTTGCTGGCGAACTGCCACTCCTCGGGCAGCACGTAGTCGAGCACCAGATCGAGAACGTGCTCGTGGTTCGCGATGATCGTCCACGCGACGATGCCGAGCACGACGGTCGCGGCCGCGAGATAGGTCGCGAGCCACGCGGCGCTGCGCTTGCGCAGCCGGCGCCGAACGGTTTGACTTGCCGCACCATTCCCTTGAGAAGTTGGCCTTCGGCGATCTCGACCCACATCTTCACAGCAGCTTCGGCGCGCTCTTGCTCCAGCATGGCGCGCCGGCTGACGACGAGGTTTTTCGCGGCCTGATCAACCTCGACGACCATGCACTTGAGCTTCTGGCCGACGTATTCCTCGGGTTTCTCGACGCGATACATGTCGAGTTGGCTGATCGGCAGGAAGCCGCGGATGTTGTTGACCTCGACCGTCATGCCGCCCTTGTTGATCTCGACGCAACGCGCCTCAACAATCATGCCGATGTGGACCGTGGACCACTGCGCGGTTTCGACGGCACCTTCCCGCGTCAGAATGAGCAAGCCGTTGGCCGGGTCGTAGCGGACGACTTGCACTTCGACGGGAGTGCCAATGGCTGGCGGCCCATCGGGAAACTGCAACATCGGCAGCACACCCTGGGCACGGTTGCCGGGGATTTCGATGAACACGTCTTCGATGTGAAAGCCGACGACTTTGCCCATACGCAGCGGGCTGGGCGCGGGCCGCTTTTCGCCGGGGACATGCTTCCGCGGCGGCGGGTTATCCATCAAGCCTTTTTCAGTGATTTCGGCCATCGCCGCCTGCATTTCGTCCTCGATCATGGCATCGAGGTCGCGCATGCTCGGTCGTTCGTGAACCGCGGGGCCGACATCCGGCTCACGCGGCTTGGCTTTGGGCTTTGGCTTCCGGTCGCCGCGCGCCTGGTGCGAGGCAATCTTGTCGTGGATGCGCAGCCGTTTCGGCTCGGCGGGTGGCGCGGCTTCCGGCGTGGCGGCGGCGTCAGGAGTTTCGATGGGTGGCGGCGTTTCAGTCATGGCTGCGGCATCTCGATGGCGGCAAGTACTTGATGCTAAAAGGCTACGGACGCCCGCGCGGCCCGGCCAGCACGGGGCATTCCCCTAGAATGCCGCCCATACACGATACAGCACGGTTGCACCGTCGAAAAGGCACGATGATCTCCGTCGTCATCCCAGTTTTCAACGAACACGACAGCCTAGCCGAATTGCATGGCGAGATCGCCGGCGTGGCCAAGGAACGCGCGCTCGACCTGGAAATGATCTTCGTGGACGATGGTTCGACCGACGACTCGTGGAGCGCGATTCAGGGACTTAACAAAGTCGATACGAGAGTACATGGCCTGCGGCTGCGGCGGAACTTCGGTAAGTCGGCGGCCCTAGCGGCGGGTTTTCGCGCCGCTAAGGGCGACATCGTCATTACCATTGATTCTGACTTGCAAGACGATCCTAAGGAAATCCCAGGACTCATCGAGCAACTGCAATCAGGCTTCGATGTCGTCGGCGGGTGGAAACAAGTGCGGCATGACCCGTGGCACAAGGTGTTGGCTAGCCGGGTTTTCAACTCTGTGGTCAGCTGGTCCACGGGTGTGCGGTTGCACGATCACAACTGCGGTTTGAAATGCTATCGCGCGGAAGTTCTGCGCGATGTCCGGTTGTATGGCGAGTTGCACCGCTTTATTCCCGTGCTGGCGGCGGCACGTGGGTTCCGCGTCGGCGAACGGGCGGTGAATCATCGGCCACGCAAATATGGCCATTCCAAGTTTGGGCCAGGGCGATTCCTCACCGGGTTGCTTGACCTGATGACCGTGAAGTTCCTGACCAGCTTTGGCCGGCGGCCGCAGCATCTCTTAGGTAGCTTCGGTTTATTGTCATTCTTGTTCGGCGCGGGGTCGTTGATCTATCTCGGCTTCACCTGGATTGTACGGCTGTGGTGGCCAGAGATGTTCCAGCCGATCCATGCGCGTGCCTTGCCGGTATATGCGGTGGCGGCGCTGCTGTTTGGAACGCAGTTGCTCTCAATCGGGTTTCTCGCCGAATTGTTGACGGCACACACTACCCGCGATGTAGACACCTACAACATTGCCGAGGAGGTCTAGCGTGGAAGACCTTCGCCGGTCGTGTTATCGCATCATGTGGGTAGTCACGCTGGCGGTGATGACCGCGCGTATTTGTTCGGCCGAGCGAGTGTATGAACCGAGCATTCACAAGCCGGACCCGAGCAATCCAAATCCCGAAACCGTTACCGCGGTGAGAATCTGGCCAGCGACGCGGCCGCAACCGATGCCGACGTTTGGTTCCAACGACCGGTCACGCTGGGCGACAATTCGTGCGCTGGTGGAAGATGGGACGTTTGTAATTGGCAAGCGGGAAACGCAACCGGATGGCACGTGGCGCGACACGGGCCGCATTTTTGAGCCGGGGTACGATAGCGTCGATAAGGTGATGGACCCGAAGACGCAGCTCTTCTATTCGACCAAACCGCCGCTGTTGACTGTATTATTGGCCGGCGAGTACTGGTTGTTGCATCAATGCGGCCTGCCCATTGATGCCAACCGTTGGCTGGTGATGCGCTTCATGGTGTGGACGCAGAATGTGTTGCCTTTGGGCCTGTTTCTGTGGCTATTCGCGCGAACTGTTGAGCAAAATGGCCGGACCGATTGGGGCCGATTGTTTACGTATGCGGCCGCGTGCTTCGGCACATTCCTTGGTACGTTTGCCATTACACTGAATAACCATGTGCCCGCAGCGGTGGCCGCGTATCTCGCAGTGCATGTGTTGTTGACCGGGGGGCAATTGACGCTCCTACGGCTCGCCACGTGCGGCTTGTTTGCGGGTTTGGCCGCGAGTTTTGAACTGCCGGCGGCGGCATTTCTTGCTGCGTTGTTTTTGTTGCTAATGTGGCGTGCGCCAGCGGCAACATTGTTTGGTTTTCTGCCGGCCGCTCTTTTGCCGATTGCGCTGCAATTGGGACTCAATTACACGGCGGTGGGCGACGTGCAACCGGTGTACGCCAAGATCGGCGCGGCCGGCCGCGAATGGTACGAATACCCCGGCAGTCATTGGGAACGCAAACCCGGGCAAGTCAAGCGCGGCATCGATTGGGCGAAGGACTACGAATCGCGCGGAACCTATGCATTCAATCTACTGCTTGGGCATCACGGAGTATTCAGCCTGACGCCGATTTGGCTGTTGGCTTTTGCGGCGATGATCCGGAACTTGGCGAAGATTACATCGACGAAAGATATATGTTCACAGGTCTTGATATTGATAATGATTGTCAGCGTGGTGGTCATCGTGTTTTACGCAGCGATTACCCGCACCGTGAATTACGGCGGTTGGACGAGCGGCGCGCGGTGGTTGTTTTGGCTCACGCCGCTGTGGTTATTAGCGGTGTTGCGAATAGCCGATGACCTGGCTACGTCGAAGATTGGCCGCGCTATTGGATTGATTTGCTTGGCCGTGTCTGTGTTTTCGGCGAGCTATCCCGCGTGGAATCCGTGGCGGCATCCGTGGCTTTACAACTGGATGGAGTATTCGGGGATGATCCCTTACGGCAAGTAATCGAACTTGTTATCGCAACTCAATATCAAACTTGTCCTGACCCTTGAGAGTCGTGATCAGGCCCGAGAATTGCGGATCTTCATATTGCTTCGGCACGGGAAACCACTTTTTCTTATCGAGTTGCTGCGGAGCCGTGCGGTCATCGGTGGCGAGACGGTCAGAAGGCGTGGCCATCTTGGCGTAGCGTTCCTGAATCTTGGCCGGGTCACGGCTAATCACGCCGAGCTGTACCTTGCCCTTGGGCACGCCGGCCACCTGATAGCTGCCATCGGGTTCGATGGGCACGGCTCGCAGTTTGCCGTCGCCGGCGAGAACGACAATGGTGCCAACGACTACTGGCTTGCCTTGCCACACAACGCGGCCAGCTAATGTGCCTTTCGCCGGTGCCCGCAAGGCGAAAATCATCACGCCGACGGTCAGCACGAAAGTGCCACCGATGATACCGGTGAGCTTCCAGTTCCAGGCGTTTTCCGTGCGGTAGATCATGGTGTGGACTCTCGTTTCAATACCCGCCGGGATAAACCCGGCGGCTCGTCAGGTTATGCGGGCAACAGGCCGGGGAAGAAATCCCAGCCGGTGCCAAGATCGCGCGATTGTTCAATGAAGCCATCCATTTTCGGATGAACATCGTTGATGCGTTCAAAGACTTCGCTGGGCGCGTTCAACGGGCCACTGTAATCCACGGGAAAATCGAATGCCATATCCATCGTCGTGCTCCGGTCGAGAGGGTCAAAAGTCCGAGTTCGCTATCGTCTCGCCGCCGGCGCGGGTGGCCAGGGCGTTCATGATGGGTGCGGCGCTGTACGGAATGAAGCGCACCGAACCATCGGCAAACACAAAGCTGGCGCCAAACGGGTGATGGCTCCAGAAGTGATTAAAATCGCAATTATTGTCCAGGCGACCCGGGCCGTAGAAGGCCGGGAAGACACACGGCGTGCTGGCGTTCATGCCGAACGGCGCGATGTCGGTGTTGCCGGTGTACTGGATCGTGTCGAACTCCGAATCGGGGCCGCCCTTGTTCCAGCCGATGGTGTCGAGCGATTGCCAATAACCGAACTCGAGGTTCTTTGACGGTGGCCGTTCGCCGGCCATGATGGTCTGACTTGTGCCGTCTTTGATGTCGTTCATGGCCACGCGCGAGCGCCAGAAGAGCAGGCCATCGCTTTTCGGCCAGCGACCCGACCAGGCGGAGTCGGTGCCGCCGACGCCGGCGTAATACGTCAGGCCCGATTGCGATGGTCCGCCATTGATTGGATTGGCGACGCTGCCGCGCGGGTCCGACGGGCACACGAAGGTGTTGATGGCTAGTTTGCCGGTGTCGAGACTGGAGACGTTGAACTGCGTCGCCTTCGCCGGGTCGCTGGGTCGCAGCGACAGGCCGTCGACGAGGTTTTGTTGTTCGATAAACGGCAGAATGTGGACCATCCAGCTGTGAACGCGGAGGTTCGGCGGGTTTGAGGGTGCTTTGAAGTTACTGACTGTGACGGCTTGATTGTCGCCGACCGCCCCGAGGCCGGGCGGCAGGAAGCGAAGCGAGTCATGGTACGACAACAATGCCACACCAATTTGCCGAAGGTTGTTGCGACAGGTGGTTCGATTGGCCGACTCGCGCACTTTTTGAACGGCCGGCAACAGCAGGCCCATGAGCGTGCTCATGATGGCCACAACCACCAACAGCTCGATCAGTGTGAAGCCAGGTCGTTTGTAGCGATTCATGGCAAATGTTCCGGGTTCCCAACCGATAAGCTGGGCGAGCCACAACAACTTTACCCGTGAGGCAAACTGTGAGGGATGGCGTTTAGGATGTGAAGCCGAAAAAAGGCGCGAAGATGTGTCGGCGGCGATAGAGCCTAACGATGGCGGGGAAATGACGCGGTTTGCCTGACGTGCCGGAAGTGCTGCCGCGATGGTCTCGAGCGCGTGTACCGATCCTGAACGGCCTGCCTGATATGCCGGGTACGCGGTGTAGCGTACCCATCGAATCTGGCTATGACTTATTATCGACCGGCGGCTTCTTCTCGTCGGGTTTCTTCTCGTCCGGCTTCTTCTCTTCGGCCGCCTTCCCGTCGTGCCGTTTGATGGACTTGACGGTGATCGTCTCGACGGGAACATTGGTATGGACTTCGTCCTTACGCTGCGTCTTGACAATTCTAATCTTGTCGACGACATCCATGCCTTCGATGACTTTACCAAACACGCAATAGCCAGCCTTGTCGGCGGCGAACGTCTTGTCAAGTTTGCCCATGTTGTCATTCACATTGATGTAAAACTGTGAAGTCGCGCTGTTGGGATCCGCCTTTCGCGCCATGGCGATGGTGTACTTCTCGTTCTTGATGCCGTTGGCCGCTTCATTGACGATGGCCGCCTTGGCCGGTTTGTCTTTCATGCCGAGCGTGGCATTGGCGTCCGGAATGAAGCCACCACCCTGAATGACATAGTCCTTCACAACTCGGTGAAAGATGGTGCCGTCGTAAAACTTGTCATCGACGTACGCCAGGAAGTTCTTGACCGTAACGGGAGCCTTCTCATCGAATAACTCGATCTTGATGTTGCCCATCGACGTTTCCATGACGACGACGGGGTCGGCAGCGCTCGCAGCACCGAACACGACTAAAGCGACCAATGACGAAAGGGACAGCTTCATGGCTAGACTCCAAGGGTTCAGCGGTCTATTTACGCAGAGTGCCAACAACTCGCAATGGCACAGGGACACAACATCACGGTGACTTCTCGAATTGCAAGCCTTCTTCGACCTCCTTGACGAGGTCGGGTTGTTGTTGTCGAATTTGAGCTATGAACTGCTTGGATACGGCATCCGGGCAAGTCAGGCCATAGCGCAAGATCGCGCGTTTCATGAGCGGTGCATCGAAGCCCTTGCGGCCATAAAGGCCAACCACGTCAGCGGACAGATCCCACATCTTCCAGCGGCGCAGGTCTTCAATCGGCAAGTCGGCAATATCATCCTGCGGCAGCAACACTTTCAGCCCGGCTAATACTCGGTTGCGGTTGGCGGTCGGGTTGACATTACGATAAAAGCGCAATGCGTTGAGCGCTGCCGACCGCTCGGGAAACGGGCGCTTGCCGTCCGCCAGCACTGCTTGCACCATCGCCCAGCCTTCGTTAGGCACAATCATGATTAGGCCGGCATAGAGGCCACTGGTCGCGCCGCGGAAGCGGTCGCCGGGCTGTCGTAGGAGGCTCTTGATCCACTCGGCTTCCGCCGGCGTGCCACATGCCCCGAGCAGATATGCGTACAAACCGAGTCGCTCCGAAGGTGTGCGCGGATCGTCGATCATCTGCCGGATTTTCTTGGGGTCCATGTGCTTGGCGGCGGCCAACACGTCGGCGTCATCGGCTTTCGCCAGTTCCAGAAAGGCCTCCGCCGACACGTCGGCATCGGTGCTATCCAAGTGCTTGCCGGCGAATGCCAGCACTTTGGCCGTGTCCTTAGGATCAATCGCGGTCGCACCGCGAACATTCTCGACGAGTGCCGCAGAGGTCACGGGCGTGCCGCGATACGGATCGAGCTTGCCATCGTGCTCAGCGCAGAACAAGAGAAACTTCGGCGGCGTCTTCCCGTCCACTGGGACATAGCGCGGAATCGTGAACTTCTTTTGTGCTTTTCGGGCGGCCGAATCGCTCTTGATCACCTGATCGACCGTGAAATCGGTGGTGCTGGTGTTGGCCACTCCGGCGGCGGTGCCAATACTTATTTGTGGATTCGACATCGTGCCGTAATAGACGTGTCGGGCTTGCAGTGCTTCCTGACGCAACGATGCGCGGTTAGCGAAGCTGCCGCCGCAAAGTGTGCATGCAATGGCCGACTCGGCTATGAGTGCGGTGGCAATAAGTGCGAA
>JANNLP010000590.1:0-1501 GCA_031396905.1 Gemmataceae bacterium | reverse complement strand
CACACCGGCACGCTTGCGGCCGGCGAGCGACTTGTCGAGGAACATGTCGTAAATCTCCTGCATCGATTCGCGGACCACTTTGCGTTCGCTCTCGCTCCACGCTTCGTTGGTCGAGGCGATGCCGGAGTTGGCCCCTCGGGCGATGATATCTGTTTTCAATCCGGCCCAATTCATCAGGCCGCCGGTCACGATCTTGCCGCCGACCACGCCGATGGAACCGGTGAGCGTGCCCGGCTCGGCGAAGATCTTCTGGCAACCCATGCTGATGTAGTAACCGCCGCTGGCGGCCACGTCGCCCATGCTGGCGATGACGGGTTTCTTGCACGAAACAAGCGCTTTCCAAATCAAGTCGCTGGCCAATGCTGAGCCGCCGGGGCTATCAACCCGCAGCACGATGGCTTTGACCGTTTCGTCCTTTTCAGCTTCGTGAATGGCTTCAACCATCGTGGTGGAGCCGACGCTGTCACCGCCCATGAGCGGGTTGCCCCCGCCCTTGCCGGTTTCAATGGCTCCGACGGCGTAGATTACGGCGACCTTCGGCTCTTTGCTGACTTTGGGTTTCGGCGGCGTGAATAGCTTGAGCATGGCGAATGGGTTGGAGAAGTCCACATCCTCGCCTTTGACCACGCCGTAGTTCTTGGCAACCTTGACGCCCTCGGCGTTCTTGACTTCGCCCTTCATCAGTTCGACGAACTCTTCGGGATAAGCGAGCCGATCAACTAAGCCAGCCGTCACCGCGCCTTTGGCGGTGTACATGCCGTGGTCGATGAGCTTGCGGACGCTTTCGACGGTCCACTTTTTGTCGGGCCGGCTGTTGGCAATCGTTTCGACGTAACTCTTCTGAAAGAAGTCGTCGATGATCGACTCGTAGTTCTTGCGGAACTCGGGACTCATGCCGGAACGGGTGTACGGCTCGGCCGCGCCTTTGAAGTCGCCCATTTGCAGGAAGTCGGCTTTGATGCTGAGCTTCTCGAACATGTCCTTATAGAAGGTGATCTCGGCCCGCATGCCGTGGATATCGACGCCACCGGATTCCGGCGTGGCGATCATGTCACCCATCAGCGCCACGAGGAAGTCCTTGCCGCTGTAATCCTCGGCATAGCAAAACACTTTCTTGCCGGACGACTTGAAGTCGGCCAGGGCACGTCGCAGTTCATCGACCTTGCCGAAGCCGGCCGCGATGCCGCCGAATTCGAGGTAAAGCGCTTTGACGTTCTCGTCCTTCTTCGCCTTGGCGATGCGGTCGAGCTTGGTGCGGAACGTCTCGCTGCTGCCACCAAAAAACGGATCGGGTGTCGCGGCCGCGCCTTCGTCCAGGCTGCCGGCGAGCTTGATATGGGCGATCACCGGTCCGGTGACTTTGCCCTTCTTGGCCGGCGGGTCGGCCGCATTGATAGTGGTACCAAGCAGGGCGAGCGACAGGGTCGCCGCCAGGAATCTTCGAACCATTGCATTTGCTCCAACAGATTGTTGTCGGGCCACAGATTGCCGTAACCCGCTT
>JANNLP010000569.1:0-18880 GCA_031396905.1 Gemmataceae bacterium | reverse complement strand
CAACCAGTTCATTTACGCATCAACGATCAGGAATTGGGACAACCCACTCCGTGCCGCATTCGTATTACCGATCCATCGGGCAACGAATACGCGCCGTTTGGCCGGTCGCTAAACTTCTCGACGGGTCGTGGCGAAGATGTTGGCGGCCATGTGAAATTAGGAAAGGAGCGCTGGTTCTCGATTGACGGTGCGTGCGAAATTGCCGTGCCGTCGGGTGAACTGCGGGTGCAGGTGCGGAAAGGGATTAGTTATCTGCCATTGGATGAGGTCATCAATCACCCGGCCGGAAAGATGAGTATTCGGTTGTCAATCGAGCGCCACCTTATTGTCGGAAGACCGTATTACCACATGAGCGATGCGCGCTGTCACTTTTCGACACCTCACTCAACGGCATTGGACGCGGCGGCCGAAGACTTGGACATTGTGAATTTGCTGGCCGAGCCAACACGGTTGTTAGGTCAAGACGGCAACAGCCACGAGAGCGTGCCGAGTTATCTGGCGTTCAGCGGGCAGGCATCGGCTTTAGAACAACACGGTTCCAGGATCATCGTCAACACGCACCATCGGCACCTGATGCTGGGTTCGCTGGGGTTGCTGAACTGTCATCGAGTCGTTCACCCATTGGCGTTTGGCGGACCAGATGCAACTGACGATTGGTCGCTGCGAGATTGGGCGGGGCAATGCCATCGCAAAGGCGGGCTGGTGACGTGGACGGAACCATTCGCGCCGAATAAGCCGCACGCTGGTGAGGCGCTTGCGCTGGCGGTACTCGGCGAAATCGATGCTTTCGAATTGACACCGGACAATCTTTCGTATGCCGTTCGGGGGTGGTATCAACTGCTTAATGCCGGGGTTCAGATACCTTTGATCGGCAGCAGCGGGCGCAACGCCAATGACAGGCCAGTAGGGGCGTTACGAACGACACATCCAACATATGAAGGTAGTTCTTGGGTTTCACTCACCAAACTCAAGCACGACAAAGTAACTAATGGCCCGATGGTATCCACTACAGTTGAGTGCAACAAAGTCGTCGTATCCGCCTTTTGTCTTGAGCCTTTCCACCAAGTTGAGTTAGTCGTCAGTGGTGAGGTTGTGGCAACTGGTGCCCGAGAGCTTGCCAAATGGGGTGAGGGCGTTTGGATCGCCGGCATCGAATGTGTCCTTTCGCCACCATGTTGGTTCGCCGCCCGAGTGGTGGACAAGGAGAAATCACCACTTGATGGGCGGACGCCGTTGTTTGGGCATACTTCGGCCAATTGGATTGGCGAGCCGCGCGCTAAGCCGCAAGCGGTGGGGTTTTTGATGGAACATCTTCGCAAAGGGCGCGATTGGGTTGAGGACGAGGGGCGCTTTGATGACCCGAAGTCGAAGGTGAAGCTGTTGGACACGTTTGCGGAGGCGATGGCGAAGTTGGAAAGTATGCCGACCGTGTGAGATGCCTCCTACAATTCGTGGAACACCAAATGGGAGGGACAGCCATGATCGACCGTCTTGCTTATCAGGGAATCACCTTTGACGATGTCTTGTTGGAGCCGGGGTTTAGCGAAGTCGTGCCGGCCGAGGTTGATGTTAGGACGCAATTGACTCGGTCGATCTCGTTGAACATTCCCATTGTGTCGTCGCCGATGGACACGGTCACGGAAAGTGATTTGGCCATTGCTTTAGCTCAGGAGGGCGGCATTGGCATCATTCACAAAAACTTGTCAGTGCAATTGCAGACGCGGGAAGTTGATAAGGTCAAACGCTCCGAGAATGGCATCATCACCGATCCCGTGACTTTGCCTCCGGATCAGACCGTGGGATATGCCCGCAAGATTATGGAACAACACAAGATCAGCGGCGTGCCCATTGTCGTGGGCGATAAGTTGAAGGGCATTCTCACACGCCGAGACTTGCGGTTTCGTACGGATAACGAGCAGAAAATCGCGGAAGTGATGACCAAGGATAACCTTGTGACGGCACCGGCAGATACCACTCTCGATAAAGCCGAAATAATCCTCACAAGGAATAAAGTCGAGAAACTTTTGCTGGTTGACGATGAATATCGACTACGGGGCCTCATTACGATCAAGGACATCGACAAGCTCCAGAACTTCCCGAACGCATGTAAAGACCGGCGAGGCCGGCTGCGGGTCGGGGCGGCGGTGGGCGTGTTTGACTTCGAGCGGACCGCGTCGCTGATTCAAGCCGGGGTCGACGTGCTGGTGGTGGATTCGGCTCACGGGCATAGTCGCAATGTCATCGAGACCGTCCGCGAAATCAAACGGCAATTCTCGATTGAGGTCATCGCGGGCAACGTGGCCACGGCGGCCGGTGCCAAGGCGCTGGCGGAAGCTGGGGCGGATGCGGTGAAGGTGGGCATCGGCCCCGGGTCGATTTGTACGACACGCGTGGTATCCGGTGTGGGTGTTCCACAGATCACGGCCATCGCCGAGGCCGCCAAAGGAATTTCTCGCGAAATTCCGATTGTCGCCGACGGCGGAATACGCTATTCGGGCGACATCACGAAAGGTCTAGCGGCGGGAGCGAGTGCGGCGATGATCGGCGGTTTATTCGCCGGTCTGGCCGAAAGTCCCGGCCAAACGATTGTCTACAAGGGGCGAACCTTCAAAGCCTATCGGGGCATGGGTTCGCTCGGGGCCATGATGGATGGTTCGCGCGACCGCTATCAACAGCGGGAAACGACGAACAATAAACTGGTGCCCGAGGGGGTTGAGGGGCGGGTCCCGTACAAGGGTTCGCTGGCGCCATTCGTGGTGCAACTGGTCGGCGGCTTACGCGCCGGCATGGGTTATTGCGGCACCCGGACCATCGAGGAACTGCGGACGATAACGCGGTTCATTCAAGTGAGTTCGGCGTCGGTGCAGGAGAGCCATCCGCATGACATCTTTATCACGCAGGAAGCACCCAACTACAGCTCGGCCGAGCCGCGCGCGGTGGACTAGTCGCGGCCTATGTGCAGCCAGCCTCGTTGCCGGCTGCTTCGCCGTCACGGCCTTCGCCAGCGGGCAGCCCACCGGTGCGCCGCCGGCATCGCAACCGGTCACGGTCTACTACGAAAAACAGCCCGACGGCACAATTCGCCAGGTGTCGAGCGCGCCAATGTCGGCACCGGCCGAAAAGAAAACGGAAGCGCCAGTCAAAGCGCCTGCTGTCACGAATTCGCCCATACCTTCACCGCAGCCGATACAGCAGATGGAATTCAGAACATATTCGGCCGCGCCGATGCAGGTGCCGTTGCTTCATGCGGACAACAAAGTCGTACCAGCGCAAAAGGAACCGGTAGCAACGACGACCGCGCCAACGGTTGTGACAACCTTCCAGCGAATTGAAGGCGGCGTGCGACCGGCATTGGCGCCGGTTCCGACCATGGCTGCACCACCGCCGATGGTGGTCCCGTCCGTAATGCAAGTGACTCCGATTCCGACGGTAGCACCCAGCACAGAAGTGCGACCTGTGGTGATGCAGCAGCCGGCCGTGTTGCCGGGTTTGCCGCCTGTCGGCGAAACGACGACCAGTTCTAAGGTGCAAGCACCCGTAACGCTGCCGGGATTACCGGCGGAGACACCAGCTGTTCCAAGAGTATTCCAGCCCACACCAACGCCCGTGGCTTCAGAGCAACCGCCGGCGACCGATGACTCGAAGAGCGAGACCTTGGCCGATTACAACATTGAGGTCAAGCCGCCGACGCTGGATCGACTCTACCGCGTCGAATCGGAAGCGACCCTGAAGAAACGGCTTGTCGATGAAATGGCCAAGCGGCCCGCTCGGGATACGAACGTTATTTTCCCTGTCTACAAGCCGCTGACCGACGAACAGTACCAGCAGCGACACATGGGCGGGCTAATCAAGCAGATCGAACCGCAGTACCTGGTTCATGGACGACTTTATTGCGAAGAACTGAACGGCGAACGCTACGGCTGGGACCTGGGCGTGATCCATCCGTTTGTGTCCGGAGCGGTCGCGCTCAAGGACTTCGCGCTGTTCCCGTACAACTTTGCCACCCGGCCATACCAGCGGTTTGATGCCAGTTCGGGCAAGTGCTTCCCGGGCGATCCGGTGCCGTTCTTGCTATACCCGCCTGAGATTAGCATTCCGGGTTCCGCCCTGGAAGCGGGTGTGTTCCTGGCAGCGTTTGCCATCGTGCCGTAACAAAACAAGAGCCCATGCGTTGCAACGCGTGGGCTTTTTCATGCGCCGAGCGAGTGGCGCGTGCAGTGAGCCACGCCACTGCTGTCGATGACAATCTCTTCAAATCCGGGTTCGCCAGCCATGGTCGCGCTGCCCGCACAGATGATCTGAAACGGCACATCCGGTGTCGGGCCGAAGCGGTAGTAATGATGCCGATGCCCGCACAACCATGTCTTGATGCCGTGGCGAGACACGACTTCAGCGAGTTGTTCGCGATCGCGCAACCCATGATGCCTTGGTTCGGAAACACCTTCTGCCGTCACCAACGGGTAGTGTGTCACTAACACGCGCGGGCCAGGAGGCAAGCTACTCAATAGGCGATCCAGTCGAATCAACTGCTCCGCGCCCACCAACCCACGGGCATCGGTCACGCCCCGATTCGGTAGTGAAGAATTGACGCCGATGAACCACACGCCGGCAATCTGTCGGGCAAACGGGTACCGTTCGCCATCGACGCGTTCGCCCTGCATCCACGGAACGAACGCATTCTCGAAACCGGCACGGCGTACCCCTGCCGGTGTGTAGTGATCGTGATTTCCAGGCACGGCGACACCCGGAAAAGTGCCTACCTGTAAGAGATTGGCTGCCTCAGTCGCTTCGTTGGCAAAGCCCATGGCGTCGGCATCGCCGCTGAAGATGATGGCGTCGGGCTTTTCGGCGTTGACCCGTTGGGCGAATCGTTCCAATATGGGCCGAGTTTCCCGGAACTTGCGTCCTCGGCGCAGGATTTTCCAGTTTACCCAGCCGGTGGCATGTTTGCTGAACAAATCGCGAACGGTCCATCCCGGATGCGGCACAGCGACATGCACATCGGACAAGTGAAAAACGCGGGCCATGCGACTCCGATAGCCAGTGCGGCAGCGGGCAAATAACATCTATTGCATCCAATGTATCGCCGGTGGATTGGACTTTCAGGGGGATGGCATTCATGCCCAAGGTCACGATTGTCAACGAGAAGAAGGAAATCGAAGTCCCGGCCGGTTCAAACCTGCGGCAGGAACTGCGCAAAGCTGGCGTGCAGGTTCATTCCGGCATGGACCAATACTTGAATATGATTGGCTTGGGCAAGGTCGGCACGGCCATCGATCAGTACGTCAATTGCATGGGATTGGGCCTGTGCGGCACCTGCAAAGTTCACGTGAAGGCCGGCATGGAGAAGCTAGGCCCGAAGTCGATTCGCGAGCGCATCAACCTCAACTTTCATCCGCAGACCGCGTTTGCCTCAATCGGCCATGAGAGCGAACTCCGTTTGGCGTGCCAGACGACCGTCAGCGGCGACTGCTCCGTCGAAGTCCGCCCCGAGTTCAACCTCAGCGGCGAGAACTTCTGGCAGAAACCGTATCCGAACAAGTAGGTTAGCCGCGACGCGGAGGCTTTGCGGAGCGGAGCGCGTGGTGCGCGACGCAGACCGTGTTGCCCGGAGCGCTGAATGATCGCATTCGATTTTCGCAACAAAGTCGTTCTCGTCACCGGCTCTTCGCGCGGCATGGGTGCGACCATTATCGAAGGCTTTGCCAAGGCCGGCGCCACAGTGTTTGTTCAGTTCTTCGCGGATACAAATGGACAGAACCAAAAGGATGCGGAGTCAGTCGCTACGACATGTAGAAGTTTTGGATCTGCGGCTCATGTGGTTGAAGGCGACGTTCGCAAGTTTGACTCCGTTCAGGCGATGTTCAACAACATTAAGGAAGTGTCCGGCCGACTGGATATACTCGTCAACAATGCCGGTATTTTGCGTGACCGCACCATCAAGAAGATGTCACTGGATGAGTGGCACAGCGTCATGGAAACCAACTTGAATGGCGTGTTTTACTGCTCGAAACTAGCCGCCGAAATGCTCGCGGATGGCGGACGAATAGTTAATGTGTCGTCCATTGCCGCAATCGTTGGATTTCCGGGCCAAGCCAACTACGCCGCCGCCAAGGCGGGCGTGCTGGGCATGACGCGCGTGCTGGCCAAAGAACTGGCTCGCCGGCAGATCACCGTGAATGCCGTGGCACCTGGCGTGATCCAAACACCGATGCTCGGCGACATTCGGCCGGAGATGATGGCCGAGTACGAGAAGCAGATTCCGGTGGGCCGGGTGGGCAAGCCGGAGGACGTCGCCAATGCCGTGCTGTTCCTGGCCAGCGACGAGAGTGGTTACATCACCGGTCAAACTTTGCCCGTGACCGGCGGTTGGTTTTGATATGACGCCTCGAACTACTCGTAGTCTGGTCTTGGGACTGATCGGCTCAGCGGTGATCCTGTCGTTGTTCTGGTCGTGCCAGGCACGCGAGGATGATGTCAATCAGCGCAACCTGGCCGACGGCAATCAATCGGGCACGACCGGTACCACGCGAACGCATCACAGTTACTACAGATCCCGGCCGTGGTTTTGGGGTTGGGGATCATCACGTTCCTCACCTTCCCGCTCGGTAACCACCGTGTCGCGCCCATCATCCGGGTCGGCGGGACGCACGACTTCGCACTCATCCTCCACCTCGCGCGGCGGCTTTGGCGGCTCCGGCCACGCTTCCGGGAGTTGATCCCGTGCATCGCATCACCTGCAAACCGCGCGATGATTGGCAAGCCAAGGTTGAAAGCCAGGGTCTGCATTATCACACGCTCGATGGCCTGCCGTATTGGGACGAATCGGCGTACTACTTCTTCACGACGACCGAAATCGACGAGATTGAAAAAGCGACTTACGCGCTCAATGATTTGTGTCTCAAGGCTGTCGAACACGTCATCGCCAAAGACATGTTTGAGCGTTTCGGTATTCCCTCCGATTATGTCCCGTGGCTCAAGAATAGTTGGGAAAGAGATACACAGACGTTGTATGGTCGATTTGATTTCTCGTTTGACGGCCGCTCGCCACCGAAGATGCTGGAGTACAACGCCGACACGCCGACCGCGCTTCTGGAAGCGGGTGCCATTCAGTGGTTCTGGTTGCAAGACACGCACTCTGGCAAGGATCAATTCAACACAATGCACGAACGGCTGATCGAATTCTGGAAGGCGCTGACACCAGCGCCCGAAGGCCCAGTACATTTCGTGTCACAGAGCGGGCACCTTGAAGATTTCATGACTGCCAACTACCTTCGTGACACGGCGGAGCAAGCGGGCTTGAAATCAATTTACCTGCCGATCGAAGACATCGGTTGGAACGCGGCCCGCAATCAATTCGTCGATCAGGATGAGAACATCGTGCGCACTTGTTTCAAGTTGTATCCGTGGGAGTGGTTGATTCAGGAGGATTTTGGCCCGCACCTGCTGAAATCGAAGACACGGTGGCTGGAGCCGCCGTGGAAGATGTTGCTCAGCAACAAAATGATTCTAGTCGTCCTGTGGGAATTGTTTCCCGATTGCCCGTATCTATTACGAGCCGCGGAACAACCATGGAATGAGTCATATGTGCGCAAGCCGGTAAGCGGCCGAGAAGGGGCCAATGTGACTATTGTGGTCAACGGCCAAACGGCAGCGGAAACGGCCGGTGATTACGGCGAAAGCCCGAGTATTTATCAAGATGTAAAGCCGCTGCCGGGTTTCGATGGCAACTATCCGGTCATCGGTAGTTGGTTGGTCAACGGTTACGCCTGCGGCATCGGCATCCGCGAGGACTATTCGCCGATTACGCGCAATACCAGTCGCTTTGTCCCGCACGTGTTCAGCGCGGGGCCACCGCCGCTACGCTGATGCCGACCGTCTTCTTTGTGTGATCTTTGTGTTCTCTGTGTCTTTGTGGTTGGTCTTAATAATTAAACACAATGACACAGAGAACACAAAGGAAGCACAAAGAAGTCAGGTATGTGAGGTAATCAGCGCGGTTGAGAGGCGTTTCAGTCCTTCGGCAGTCGAAATAGTCGGTTCATATCCCAAGTCGCGCATGGCTGCCGTGATGTCGAACCAGTGATGGGTCGCGAATTGCTTGACGACGAAGCGCGACAGGCGCGGTTCCGATTTGATGTTGAACGCGGTGTGGATAAGCTCGAGCATCCAGCCGATGGCATATGCCGTTCGATAGGAAATGTTCGTCGCGACCGGCGGCACGCCAGCAGCAGCAAGTAATTGATTCACGAATTCGCGCATCTCCACAGGTTGGCCCTGCGAGAGAAAGTAAGCATTGCCTGCGATTGGCGATCCCGGCGCGAGCCGGTCGGCTGCCTGGAGGTGGGCCATTGCCGCGTTGTCGATGTAGATGATGTCGATGAGGTTGGTGCCGCCGCCGATGAAACGGAACTTGCCTGCCTTGGCGCGATTGATCAGACGCGGCAACAAGTGATTGTCGCCCGGACCCCAGATGAGATGGGGCCGCAGCGCGACAGTCGCCAGCGTGGCGCTGTTGGCGGCCAACACCTCACGTTCGGCAATGGCTTTGGTGGCCGGATAGTGCGCCTGAAAGTGACGCGGCACCGGAGCAGATTCATTGACACCATTGAGATCGCCGCCAGTGTGCACAACACTCGGGGTGCTGGTGTAAACGAGTTTGGCGATACCGTGCCGCGGACAGGCGGCAATCACATTCCGCGTGCCGATCACATTCGGGCGGTAGTAATCGCGATACGGGCCGCCAAAGCCCGCCTTAGCCCCGACGTGGAAAACAACATCCATACCTTGAATCGCGCGATCCACCGCAGTGGCGCTGGCAAGATCACCACAATGTTGTTCGACACCAAGTTGATTTAATGCGGGATAAAGTTGACGAGAAAAGGAACGGACCTCATCGCCGCGCTCGCGAAGCATCCGAGCGATGGCGCTGCCGAGGAAGCCGCCGCCACCGGTGACGAGCGCTTTCATCGCAACCTCCGCGCCGCCCAGATGGCGAGCTTCTCGCGGTTGATCTTGGCATTGTGACGGATGTCCACCGGAAAACCCGAGTGAAACATGAAGTCACGGATCAATGATGTGTGTCGTAAGCGATCGCGAATTGCTTCGAGTTCCCGAACGATATCCTTTGGTCTACGCCGGCACTGCTTTTCCAGTTCCACGCAAAGCACAGGGCGCTTGACGCCATTCTTGACCGCGCCCACCAATGCCGTGCGGAACACATCGGGATGAATATTGAACAACGCTTCTACTGGGATTGTGAACAAAGTCTGATCGGGCAACACAACCCGATGCGCTTTTCGCCCGCAGAACCAGAGCCGGCCAATGTCGTCAAAGTAACCGATGTCGCCCGTGCGGTGCCACACGGTCTCGCCATCGGGAATCTTGTGCAGGGCATCGGCGTCAGGCCGGTTCCAGTAAGTGCGCGAAACGACCGGGCCCCGGACGCAAATCTCTCCCCACTCCTCTTGGGCGAGAGAGGTTGGAGGGGAGAGGTAAGACCCATCATCAATTGCAATGATCCGCACCTCAATCCGGCCGACAGGCCGGCCCACGCAGATGCCGGCTCCCAGACGGGTTTTGTATCGTGTCTCGCCCAGAATCTCATCGCTGCCGATAACAGCGATGGGCAGAGCTTCCGTTGCACCATATGGCGTAAAGACTTGCACGCCGGGATTGAGCATTCTGGTCATGCGTTCAATCACGGTCGCGGAAACCGGAGCGCCGGCGGAAATCACCCGGCGTAACGTAGGCAGCTTGATCTCGTGCTTCTCTCCATAGCGCGACAACACATCAATCAACGCCGGTGAACCGAATAAGTTGGTTACTTTGTAATCAAAGATGGCCTTGATGAGCTTCTTCGGATCAGCCTTGGCTGGCCGGGTCGGATCCATGTCGGGCACAATGGAGGTCATACCCAATGCCGGCGCGAACAACGCAAACAATGGAAACGTGCAAAGATCTACTTCACCCGGCTCAATGCCGAACACCTCGCGCATCACGCGAACTTGTTCCTGAAACATGCCGTGTGTGTAGACAGCACCCTTGGCTGGACCGGTGCTGCCGCTGCTGAAGAGGATGGCAGCCATATCGGCATCGGCAATTGCTGTCGGATATTCTTCCGCGCTGCAATCTTCCCAAAATATCGGCACGCCGGTACCGACAACGCCAAATTGATCGCCATCCACGACGAGTCTGTTGCTGATAGTTTTTCTTCCCCAACGGAATAAGCGTTGGGCCCAAATCGCCTTGTTCGAACCGATGAACGCTTCGGGGCCCACGTCGTTGATGCACCGACCGATTCCGCGAATTCCGATCCCTGGGTCGATCATCACCGGGACCGCTTCCAATTTGAACAATGAGAAAATGTAGCAAGCAAGAACATCACCTGGTGGAATCATTACTGCCGTTCGCATTTCGGGCCTAATACCAGCCTGCTGCAGTCCGCGCGCAAACTGGTTCGAGAAGCGGTCGAGTTCATCGAATGTCAACTCGGTAGTATTTGATTTGGTCTGCGAACTGGTAATTGCGATGCGGTCAGGGCTAAGCCGAGACATTCTCGTCAAACACTCCGCAATGTTGCCGCTCATGGTTGCAAGAATCGCACAATGTGAGGGATCAATTCTTCGCCCGCGTCTTCGAGCAAATAATGCCCAGCGTCGGCAATGGCGTGAACCTCGGCATCCGGAAACCAGCGTCGCCACTCCGCCAGGTAATCGCCGTCGAAGATGAAGTCTTTCACGCCCCAACAGAGAAGAACCCGACGGTCGGCGAGACGGCTCAAGCCCTTCTCTGTCTGTTCAACAATGTCGTAGCCCTCATCGCGAGACGACAACGGAATTGTGCGAACAAAGCGATCCACGGCAATGCGGTCAGCCCATGTTCCGTAAGGCGCGAGGAATTGCTCCCGCACTTCATTGGATAACGGCCGCCGCACCACGCAGTGTTTCGCCGCCCCACGACAAAACAGATTCAGACCGCGTATCAACAGTGGACCAAGGACTGGATTGCGCCCGAGACGCAATGACCACGGCAGCGATTTTCCTTTTGGCAATCGAAACGCGGCCGTGTTCATCGCAACAATGCGGTCAACCCGTTCGGGATTCCGTGTGGCCCAGGCCATGCCGATCATGCCGCCCCAATCGTGGACGACCAGGCTGACGCGCCCAGTCGGCTCCAGCGTGTCGATAAGCTTGGTAATGTCCTCGACCCGGCGAGCCAGCGTGTACGGGTAGTGCCGCATCGAGGGTTTGTCAGAGCGGCCACATCCGACATGGTCCGGTGCGATGGTGCGATGATTTGGCTTAAGTGCAGCGATGAGATCGCGATAGAAAAACGACCACGTAGGATTGCCGTGCAACAGGATCACAGGCGGGCCGGCACCTTCATCGACGTAGTGCAAGCCAACGCCATCCAGATCCAGGCGCTGGCTGGTAAACGGAAACAGGTCCGTCACCATTTCAGGCCCAGCATGAGGCAATTCAGGCCACTACCGATGCCGAGAAAACCGACCCGGTCGCCCTGCCGCAGGAAGCCGCGTTCCTCGGCCAGGGCCGCCGTGATGGGCAGCGATGCCGTGCCGATGTTGCCCAGATACGGAAATGTCGAAAAGTCTTTTTCAATGGGAATGCCGAGCGCTTTGAGCACCGTGTCGCGGTGACTGGCACCCACTTGGTGACAGATCACGCGGTCCACTGTATCGACGGCCCAGCCGACTTTAGATGCAAAGGTCTTCCAAGTCTTCATGCCGAGATCGACGCCGTACCGCAAGACACTAATGGCATCGGTACTCATGAACGGCATGACGCAGTGTTTAAGGCCAAGGTCCATGCCGTGACGGAGTTTGCTGGCGGTGTCGGAATTCCACAATTGGGTGACGACCGTCGGAAGTGATTGCAAGCCCCACTTGCACAACGCATGATGTTCCGTTGCATTCTGAGTAACGCCGCCGACCAGTTGTCGGCGATGTTCTGCCGCAAACGATCCATCGGTAACGATGACGGCGGCAGCGCCAGAGCCGCCTGTCAGCGTGGCCAGTGCCGTCTTGAATGTTTCCATGTCTGGCGTGCGCAACATCTGCTCAATCATGGCTTCGTTGATGTCGCGGGAAGTTTCGCAACTCACAACGAGGCCGGCACGGATTTGGCGCAACTCGATACGGTTGGCAATGTCCACGATGCCGTTGAGTACGCCGAGACAGGCGTTGGACAAATCAAACACAGCGGCGTCTGGGCTGACACCGAGTCCGGCCGCGATGGAACACGCCGTAGCCGGCTCAAAGTGGTCGCGGCACACACCCGCATAGATCACGACATCAATATCTTGAGGAGTGACGTCGCATTTGCCGAGCGCGTTGCGGGCGGCGGCCAGCGCGCCATCGGCCACGGGGTAGTCCTTTTCCCACCAGCGGCGCTGACGAATTCCGGTGAGGGCTTCAAGTTGGCCGGCCGGAAGGTGCAGCCGTTCGTAGAGTGGCGACAACCGAGCTTCCAGCTCCGCGGTCGATACAACTTCAGGCGGCAGGGCATAACCGATTGCGTCGATGAAGACGCGGGAATAACGCATGGCTCAGCCTTGCATGGAAAAATCGGTCATCGTGTAAATGACCCGGCCATCGACTGACAAGATTCCACTCGCCGTCAGCGTCCGGGTTTCATCCGAAATTGTATTGATCCAGGCAATAACCGTCACTTGGCCATCGGCCGGGATCACCTGGCCTCGATAAACCCACTCATGGGATTGTCCCACGCCGACGATTTGTCGCATAGGATTCGGCCCCCATCGGCGATCAGCCATCACATCGACCAGCTGCAAAAACGCCTCCAGACCCAGCGAGCCGGGCATCACCGGATCCTGGAAAAAGTGGGCCGCGAAGAACCACTCGGCCGGATCGACCTGTTTTGTGCCTTCGATATAACCCCGGCCGGCGGGCCCGCCGTCGGCCACGTATGACGTTATCGCATCGACCATCCGCCAACGCAAGTCGGGAAATGGCGAGTGCGTGGGGAATTGAAACTGTTCACCGCGCAGTTCCTCAGTAAAAGCTGATGGTTCTCGGATGCCGACTTGTTGTGCCAGTGCCGCTTTCGAGAAGAAACCAAAGTAAGTTGAACCATCGTAAACGGGATGGCCGACCGAGTCCGTCATGGCAAAATCGTAGTTCTGTATGATCATGCCGCCGGACGCGGAAACCTTGGTGGCTGTCACCTTGGTGATCAACGTGCCGGTGTCCGGTGTCACCGCCCGATGCTGGATTGCTTTGCCGCCAAGGTTGCGAAACGATAGATCGATGTCGCTGGTTATTGCCGAACCCATATATGCGGCCAGCCAGCCGCACGGTTGCAACGCGGTTTCCAGCAGCACGCCAAACGGCATGAGCGGCCGGCGATACGCATCGAAATACCACGCATCAGTCGGCACATCATATTCCGCCTCAATGACCGCGCCGGCTTTCATCACCCACGGCGGCGCATTCACGGCGACAATGCGACTAAGAAACTGATACGGCGGCCCCGGCAGCCGCGCGATGACACGCTTCGAATCGAAGATGCGGTAAGGGTCGCCAAAGGCTTCAGAAGGCTTGCCGATCGCGAAGGCGAGAATGCGGTCGGTGTCATAAATAGCGTGCCGTTTTCGAGGCGAGCGTCGAGGCGTAAGCTCGACGTGGTTTCCGGAGTCATCAACGACAACGGCCGGTATCGTCCAAAGCTGAAGCAACTTCTCCCGATCCATGCCCGCCAACTGCACCGACATGTTGGTGATTTCGACAATGGGTTTGCCATCGGCGTACATCAGCACATCGGCAAGTGCATACGGTTCGGGTCGATAGCCGAGTTCTTTCACCGCGACTTCGTACGTCACCAATTTGGTCGATGTGGTGACCTGCCCGCGGCATTTGAGTTTGCTGGCAATCCCCGGCACGGGTTCCCAGGCGACGTCGTCATGCTCGCCGATCCAGCCGAGTCGCATCAGATAGACACGCAGCGTGTGAAGGCAACATTCATACATCAGCGTGCCGGGCATCACCATGTCATCGACGAAGTGACAGGTGAGATACCAATCATCTGGCCGCACGTCGGCATCGGCGCGGATCAAGCCGAGGCCGAACCTGCCGCTACGCGGATCAAGACTGGTGACCCGATGCACCAAACGCATTTGTCCATCAGGCAGCCGCGTTGGACGATGTAGTTGCAAGTCCGCGAATTGCGAGCCGAAGCATCCCGCCAAGTCGCCGGTGCGCAGACAGTCTATCTGTTGATCGGAATACGATTCCGCATTGTCGATTGATGTCAACTCGACCCAGTCGTCGGGCAGCGAACGCGGGCTGGGTTGCCGATCCAGCGTGGTTTGAATCACACCTTGACCCGCGGCTAATTCCACTTCGGTGAAGAAACCGGCGCAGCCTTCGGTCATCGTCAACAGCGGCAATCCGTTAACGGTGCCCTCGAAACGAAAACGAAACAAATGCGTCTCACCTTGTCGAAAGAACCGATCAATGTGAATGTCGTAATGGATCACCGAGTCCGGTCCGGGCAACGGCGCGTGAAAAGTGACGACCGCATCGAGTAAACGGTAAACTGCCAGCCCGCGAGTCCGCAAATCGATGCCAAGATAGCCGCTGAGAAACAAGTCGGCCTGACCGGCTTCCACCGCGATGCAGGTCGGAATCCGGCCATGATCAAGATACCAACTGTCGGCGGTCACATCGTGTTCAGTAACGACTCGGCCATGCGTCAGCGACAACCGTTCGCCTTCCACGGACACAATGCGATCGACCAGCATCAGCGGTTCATCAGGCAGGCGCACCCGGGTCGGGAAAGAATCGGCCTCCACGTAGTCGGGGCCAAGCAATGGGCCGATGCTCCCGGTCGCGAAGTCGAGACATTGTTGCCGGTTGAAAAACTGGCCCGCGACTTGTGTTTGTGCAAGTGATTGCATTTGCCTTTGCTGCAAGGTCAACCATTGGGCCGAGTGCCGATCGGCGGACGCCGTGAATTCCAAGTAGGCCGCATGGGCCTGCCCGATAGCGTAGTTGGCATTTGCGATGCGAGCGAATGCTGAGGTGTCGGGCGCGTGCAACCGACGCTTGATAACGAACGGCACGGAACGAACGGGGACAGCGAACGACTTTGCAATCACGGAAGTTGGCGGTTCAAGCGCCGACAAGTCGATCTCAAAGCCGCTTGCGGCTAAGCGGCCGACGCATGCCAACAGCGCTGCGACTTCGCCATCGGGATGATTCGTCGCTGCGATCGCAACATGCGGTCGGTCCGCGAGTATTTGACCTATCATTCGTGTACACGAACCGCCGGGCCCGATCTCCAAGAATGTGCGAACGCCGTTACGATACGCGGCCTCAATCAATGCCGGGAAATCAACCGTATGCAGTGCCTGAGCCACCACCGCGTCGGCGGCCGACTCGCGTGTCAATGCAAATGGTACACAAGTCACCGGATGATAGAAATCGACGCGTTCAGGTTGTGTCGTCGGCAAAACATGCATTTCCCTATAGGTACGTTCGACTTCTCGAATGACATCGCAATGCGCGACCGTAACGCCATTGAGCGGAACAAACGTCACACCGAGTTTGTGGACGACGAACTCGACTTGAGTACGATCGCCGCCGATCGCGCATTCGGCCGGAGAATTGATGGCAAGGAGATAAACATGTTCCTGCAAGTATTGCCGAGCATCACTTGGCGAGGCGGCGATGATCCCGGTCACCCAATCGATGAATGCGTCTTCTTCGAGATACCATGCTCGGCGGACAGCATCATAGGTAGCGGTCAACTCAGATCGGAATAATTGCGACGCTTTCAAACGACGGAACATCTCGTCACGGGCGGTCCAGGCGTGCATTGCAAAATAGCTCGCCGAGACTCCTAAGCTGTTTCCGATAACTGCGTCCGGGCGAACGCCTAGTTCCGAGAGAATATCCGAGACCAACGTGCCGAAGCTAACTTGGCCCATCAATATATCGCATGGCGTAGGCTCGCGTCTCTGGTCCCAAAATGCGTCGGCGACGAACTGGTCACGCAAGCGCTGATTGGCGGCGTGCTGCCGTTGCATGACATGCGGAAATGTCATTGCCAGCTCGCGGCCCATGTCGATGTATGCATTGCCGGCACCGGGAAAGACGAAGGCAAGTCGGCCCACAGGTTTTGTCACTGAAACGGCGGAGGCGGCCCGCAGTTCATCCAGAATTGCGGAAGGAATCATTGTACATGCGCGAGTTTGCAAATGTTCTCGGACGATGATGCCGTCAGGACGCAATTCGCTAATCGCCACCACAGCGGTCCGTGGCCCGTCAGCGCGGTTGGTAAGCCAGTATTCGTGGGGTTGTTGGTTATTGACTATTTTGAGTGCACGCGAAACGGTCAACAAGTCAGTCGCGGCACCGGCGTCCACATCATTGGGAATGTGTCTCGCCTGATTGTTGAGGTTGATACCGATGTCGATCAAAGCGTGAACTGACAATCCCGCAGTTTCGGCATCTCGCTGTCGCATCAGAACCAGCGCGACGGCTGCGTCTTTGGTTTGTGTTGCTTGCCATCTCACATCCGACGGCGTGTCCACGGCACCCACGATGGCTGTGGTGATGTCGCCACGCTGCAATTGCTCGATGCCCAGCCGCAATGCATCGAATCCAGACGCCGATTCACTGCTCACTACGTAACTTGGGCCGCCGATGCCGAAACTGCGGGCGATGCGGCTGGCGGTGACGCTGGCTAAATGACCCAGCACCCCTTCCGGCGTCAACGGCGGCCCCGTGTCATCACGCTCACCCTCTGGACGGGACCAGCGGAAATGGAAATCGGTAGTGTGCAAGTCAAGTCCGCAGCCGATGAAGACGCCGGTGTGATCAGGGTCGGGAAACACGGTCAAACCCGCATCCGTCATTGCATCGGCAGCGGCCAGCAGCATCATCGCCTGCTGCGGCATCATCGCCGCGAACTCGCGCGGTGGAATCGGGAAGCGACCGAACGGTACCTCAAGTTGAGTAATCGCATCGCCAACATTGGTGGCAATACCGACGATGGCAATTGGTTCTTGGGGTGGCGAAACATCAACATGGACACGATTGGCCTGAGGTACGAAATCCTCCATCAAGACATGAGCATTGATGCCGCCAAAGCCAAAGGCACTGATGCCGGCACGACGCCGCTGGCCAGGCCATTCGTCGGCTTGTTTGCACATTCGCAGCGGACCATTGCTGAGATCAATAGTCTCCGCGGCTGTCTCGAAGTTCGTCAGCGGCGGGCGGATGCCGTGACGCATGGCCAATAGCGTCTTGATGAGTCCCGCGGCGCCGGCTCCCGTCAATAAGTGGCCAACGGTGGCCTTCACCGCACCCAGGGAGCAACCGCCTGACAAACCACTCCACAGCTCGCGCAAACTTTGAAACTCAACAGCATCGCCCAGCGGCGTGCCGGTCGCATGACATTCGATGAAGGCCACGTCATTCGGCGACCATCGTGCTGCGGCATAAGCACCCCGCATCGCCCGGAGTTGACCTTCACTGGCTGGGGCAAGCACATTACCGGCACGGTCATTCGATAAACCGATACCAGCAATGACGCCGAGTATGTCATCGCCGGCGAGAACCGCGTCATCCAGTCGCTTCAGCACGACCGCGCCACCGCCTTCACCGACGACCAGCCCGTCTGCGGCGGCATCAAATGGCGAGCAACGACCAGTTAACGAAAGCGCTCGCAATTGCGCGAAGCCCATTTGCGTGTACAGGCAATCGGGCCGCGACAAACCGCCTGCGATCATGGCGTCGGCTCGGCCGGATTGCAGGGCATCGACCGCCAGCTTGACCGCGTAAAGTGAGGATGCGCACGCGGCATCGAGTGCCAGGCCACCGAGACCCAGCCCAAGGGATCGCGCTGCCATGATGGCGGGTAGACCGGCTACCTGGCGATTCAAAGAGTGCGACGTCGGATGCCCGACGACGCCATCGTAAAAGAGCGGCTCCAACATCTCGCGGGCCAGCCGTGAAACGTTCTCTGTCGGCAAGGCGATGTGTCCGAAGATGACACCGGCCCTACGCGGATCAACATGGCTTGTGATGGCCGTGTCCCATGCCTGACGGGCAATATGAATCGCCAAATGCACCGATACATCGAGATGTTGCAACAATTCTGAATCGACGGCCAAGCCGTTGGTATCGAGCGGGACTCCCGGCAGGAAATAGCCGCGAGTCGAATACACATGATCGTACTTGCCAACTTCGGGATCAAACTCTTCACTGGCGGGCATGAGCCATCGGCCCGTCGGCACCTCCGAGGAACAATTGCGGCCGGCGACGATATTGTCCCAAAACTCATCAAGAGTGTGACTGCCGGGGAAAAGCCCGGCGGCACTGACAATGGCGACCAGCGGCCGGCCGGCGGCGTCGCGATAACTCACGGGCGTGCCTCCACCGGCAGCCGATTGTTCGTGAACGCCGCTCGCAGCGACTCGGCGCAAATGTACTCACAATCCTCGAGTGTTGCGACAGTTCGACCCGACGCATCAGTAACGGTGGCCGAACCGCGCAACATCGGTAACTTGGTTGCCGTCACACGAACATCCACATTCACGACGCCGGGATTGATTTGTTCGAGAACACGTAGGCGGCCAATCGCCATCGGCAACGACGGCAAACCGTATTGTCGCTGCGTATAAACAATGATCGCCTGCAAGACGCAATCAATGACAATCGGATCGGCGTGCCAGTGGCGAATGGAGCCGTTGACAATCCACATATCGGCAGGCGGGGCGGTGCGAGCGACGATCGCTATGCCCGATTGGTCGCATGACTTAATGGCCGAGATACCGTGCCACGCGGGGCCATGGAACAACTCGCCACGATAGCACTCAGCCACTTCACCTGTCG
>JANNLP010000527.1:0-5697 GCA_031396905.1 Gemmataceae bacterium | reverse complement strand
CTTCGTCACGGCCACGCAGTTGCTCGCGCAGACCACCTTCACCGCTTGGCGTGGCGGGGGCATCTGTTGACTTGAGTTGCACCAATTCGGCCGCGTATTCCGGCTCGCATTCGAGGAAGTTCACCACATTCTGGATCTCCGCGTCGCTGGCATAAGTGCCTTGAGCGCGAATGATGGTGCTGGTGCCCGGCTGCAAGAATAGCAAGTCGCCCTTACCCAGGAGCTTGTCAGCACCCATTTCGTCCAACACCACGCGGCTATCGGTGCGGCTGGACACCTGGAAACAGATACGGGCCGGCAAGTTGGACTTGATCAGGCCGGTGATGACATCCACCGTGGGTTTTTGCGTAGCAACGATGAGGTGAATGCCGGCGGCCCGCGACTTCTGCGCGAGGCGAATGATGTGGCTTTCGACCTCTTTCTTCATGGTCATCATCAAGTCGTTCATTTCATCAATGAAGATCACGATGTACGGCATCGGATGGATCAGCCGCTGGCGTTCGTCCTCGTCGATGGGATTCACGCGGCGGAAAATCTCAGACGGGGTCAACTCGTTGTAGCCGGCGATGCTGCGGACACGGGCGCGGGCGAGGATATCGTAACGCTCCTCCATCTTGTCCACGGCCCACGACAGAATCGCCTCGGCCTTCTTCATGTCCTTCACGACCGGGTGCATCAGGTGCGGGATCTTGCCGTACTCGCTCAGCTCCAGCATCTTCGGGTCGATCATGATCATGCGCACTTCTTCCGGCGTGCGCGTCATCAAAAGACTGAGGATCACCGCGTTCATGCACACGGATTTGCCGGTGCCGGTGCGGCCGGCGATGAGCAAGTGCGGCATCTCGGCCAAGTCGTAAATGAGCGGCCGACCTTCAGTGTCTTTCCCGAGAAACAGCGGCAGCCGGGCCTTCGCCGTCTTGGCCACTTGCGATGTAATCAGCTCTTTGAGTCGAACGACAGCACGTTTTTCGTTGGGCACTTCGATGCCCACGGTGTTCTTACCTGGAATCGGCGCGACGACGCGCACGCTATTCACGCGCAGATTTAACGCCAAATCATCAGCGAGGTTTGTAACTTTGTTGACACGGAGGCCAGTCTCTAAAGCAATTTCGAATTGCGTGATGACCGGTCCTGTATGAATGCCAACCACGCGAATGGTCAGGCCAAAGTCGGCGAACGTCTTCTCCAACAGGACCGCGATTTCGCGCAGCTTCGGGTCGGTATCGGTGTACGGGAACGGCTCGCCATCCGCGAGCATTGACACGGGCGGCAGTTCCAATGGACGCGGCTCGTCTGACTCCTCGACAACCGGCGCCTTCCTCATTCGCGCCATGCCGGCCATTTCCAACCGCGGCGCACGAAATGCTGGCGCCAGTACTCCTTGCTCTGGGCGTGACGTGGGCAGCTTCACACGTCGGATTCGTCGCAACGGTCGAACGACAACAAGCGCCGTTCGCTTTGTCGCTGTAATCAACGGGCGGCCGACGATAAACAGAAGGGCAGCGACGACACCCGCGCTCATCGCGGCATACTGGCCCACGACCGGCAATCGTTCGCCGAGCCACAAGCTCAACCACGCGCCGACAGTGCCGCCGGGGCCGACTGTCGGGCCGCCAGCCATGCGGCTGCCCAGCCATGCCAGTGCCACGGTCGCACAGGGAACCAAAATGGTCGCGCCGATGAAGCGCTGTGTCCACTTCCATTTGCCGACGTTCATGAAGATCAAAACGACAAGTGCGAACCACGCAGCTAACAACAAATAGGTGGCGTGACCGATGGAATCAAATAAGGTGCGTGCCAGCCAGTCGCCGCAGGGTCCCAGAAGGTTTCGCGTGGTCGTTGGTGTCGCGCCGGGTGTATAACCGAACACGGCGACCATCGCCAAACCGTAAACGACCAGAAGGGCAATGGCGGCAGTGTTGGGCCCGCGAACTTGCTTGATGACTTTCTCCGGCGACATATTCCCCCTCGTGGCAGCGACAGTGACGGCCGCACACCGTAGGATCGCTGGTATCGGCCTTGTTGTCGTGCCGAATTCGGCTGTTTCCAGGCGTCAAAGTGTGTTGGTGGCCGTAGGAACCGTAGGCGCGGCACCCGAGGCACAACACCTGCAATAATGTTAAACGTCGCACTTTTCGAACCCGAGATTCCGCCGAACGCCGGCAACATCGCCCGGCTCTGCGCGGCAACGGATACCCGCCTCCATCTCATCGGCCGACTTGGTTTTCGCCTGGATGACCGTTCGTTGCGTCGTGCCGGTCTCGACTATTGGCACGCGGTCGATGTGACCGTTCATCCGGGTTGGGATGAGTTTATCGACATGGTGGGCGCGGACCGCATCGTGTGTGTGACCAACAAGGTCAAGCGAAGATACACTGAGTTTGCGTATTGGGACGGTGATTACTTATTGTTCGGCAGCGAGTCGAAAGGTCTGCCGCCGACGTTGATCGAGCGCCACACCGACCATGCCATAACCATTCCCATGCCCGGCAAGGCTGTGCGCAGCCTCAACCTCGCCACATCTGTGAGTATTGTCCTGTACGAGGCGCTGCGTCAACGGCACGGTTGGTAGAACCGGCAAGCGAAACGTTTGCAGCAATCAACGACATCACATTTGCATGCCTGAACCCGCCGATGCAATGACTATGCCCGTCGAAACACGCCTGTCCGTAATACCGCTTTCCACAGTCGCCGCGATTCGCGATCATGTGCGTGAGGTGTTGTGTGCCCACGACCGGCTCGACGCCAATCAGTCGGAATTGAAGCAAGCACGTATCAGCCGCGCCGGTCAGGCGTGCGGTCTCATGTTCCAAATCAGCGGCCCCAGGTTGATGCGCACGTACGCCGTGTGGGCCGGCGCCGAAAACCGCATCCTGTTCTACGAATCAACCGGCATCCGCTTTGCGGAAACGAAAGTTGTAGATGGCCCGGAACCGGGCGAGGCGTTGAGAGCGGCGGCGTGATGTGGTGGAGATTTCCGCCAGCTCATATCTGAAGCCGGCAGGATTGAGCAAAGAGCCGCGCACGAAGTAAGCGGCTAGCCAGAGTTCCCGCTTTCTTCGTGCGCGGCTCTTTTTGTCTCATACCTTTCGGCGCAAGAATCACTTCTTCGGTGCCGCCGCTCCGTTGATCACCGCGGGTGGTGCGGCCTTCTTGCCGTGGGTGATCTTTGGCCAGTATTCTTCGAACTTGAACTTCGGATCGTTATCCGTGTCGTGACACTTCTGGCACACGCCATCGATCTTGAGAAGAACCGTCGAATCGTACTTGCCATCAGCCAACATCACGCGGTCAGTTGGTTTGGACTTCCACGGACTCTGGTCACCATAAAACGCGGGATTGTTGGGTTGAGCGACATGCAAGCTGCCAGGGCCGTGGCAGTTTTCGCAGCCGACGTCCTTGAGATTTGGCGTGAGTTCCGCGTTCTTGTAACCGCTGGCATATGCAAATCCGATGGTGTGGCAGATGACACACTCACCGTCGAATTGCCGCAGAGTGGGTTTCTTGGCGTGGTTGACCAGTGAATCGTATGCATGTGAATGTCGTGAGTTCTGCCAAATCGCATAGTCGGCCTCATGGCACCGCTGGCATTTCTGCGAGCCGACGAACTCTACTTTTTCGCCGGGGAACTTCACCTTCAGTGGATGCGGCGACTTCGGATAAAGCGCCAGCAAATTCTGGTCTCTCACCTGCTGGGCGTATTCTTGCATGAGGCTAATGACTGCGTGGTCGGCGACCTTCGCCTCCGGCGTTTCATACGCGTCAGTCAGCGCCATCTTTTCCCAGTGCAACTCAAACTTTTTCGGATTGTTCGCATCGCGGAATATGCCCGCAATACCCAGGTGGCGCCCCTTCTGCCCGACCATGGCAAGCATGGTGTTGTTAATCATCTCGATCGGGGGTGGCTCCTCCTGCGGTGACTTGCAAATGATGAGATGAAACTCCGGATGCTTCTTTGCCAACGCCTTCGCTTCGTCCGGAGTTCCCTGATAAAGCAGCGCGCGTACCGTGACGTCGGCTTTGGCAAACGACCCCAACGCGCCGGCAATGACTTTGGCGCTTTCTTCAAACTCCAGCTTCGGGTCGGCGATTTTTTCTCTGACGGACGGGGCTACGAGAGCCAACGTACCGACTTTCACCTGGCCCGGCTTGCCCGCGATGATCACGGCATCTCCGATCATCGATTCATTGCCGACTCCCGAAGGAAAATTGTCGGCGCGATTCTTGAGGTTGGCGGCAAGAATCCGGGGTGCGGCTCCCGGCTTTTGGAGCGTGTACTGAGCCAGGCCATCTATCAACGGTAGATTGAATTCGTTTTCACCAACACCAATGACAGAGTAGCCCAACAAGTTAAGTGCCTGCATTGAGGTCTTGTATTTGAGAAGCGTTTGTGCCTGCACCGAACCGGTCTTGCGGTAGACGATGTCTCCCAAGTCGAGGGCGATCACCGGCCAATCTTTGCCCTTGAGGTCGGCGATTAAGTTAGCCCGGCGTTCAAAGCCACCAAGTTGTGGTGCGCTGCATCCGCAGAACTTGATGTAACTGTGCTGCTCGCCAGTGATGACAATTGCCAAATCGGGTTTCTTGTCTTGCGGCCAACGGCTAAACGGCGGCGGACCGGCAACAACGTTTGGCGTCGGCGGTGTTTTGGGCGACTCCGGCGCCATCATGCCCACGGCAAGACTAGCCCCGGCGGCCAATGTGATGACTGCAACTTTCGCCCAAAATGAATGTGCCGCGCTCATGTGCCACTCCTTGCGCAGAACGTCCCCGGCCTGTGAGACGTGTCCTCATTGTACTATCGGCTCATCGTAGCCTGCGACAGCAATTTTGCATCGCGGAATTTGTCTTCAACCAATTCGACCTTCCCACGGGCTGGAAGCCGCCGCGTACAACTTCCTGGGAATGCGTCCCGCCAGAAAGGCCAACCGCCCGGCTTCGCACGCTTGCCGCATGGCATGAGCCATGCGCAGCGGATCTTGGGCGCTGGCAATGGCCGTGTTGAGCAAGACGCCGTCGGAACCCAGCTCCATCGCTACGGCAACATCGCTGGCAGTGCCGACGCCGGCATCGACGATCACTGGGTAGTGCGGGTCGCCTTCCTTGAGGTATTCCAGACAAATCCGAATGTTGTTGGCGTTGAGAATGCCCTGCCCGCTTCCGATCGGGCTGCCGGCCGGCATTACGCTGGCCGCGCCGAGTTCCTTGAGCCGTTTCGCCAACACCGGGTCATCACTGGAATATACGAGAACTTGAAAGCCTTCTTTCACCAAAGTCGCCGTGGCATCCAATGTTCCGACTGGATCGGGCAATAGTGTTTTCTTATCGGCCAGAACTTCGAGTTTGACCCAGCCGGCACCCGGATTATCGAGATTGGTCAGAAGTTCCCGAGCCAATCGCGCATGGCGAATCGCGTCCTCAGCCGTGAAGCAACCGGCCGTGTTGGGCAGAATCGTATAGCGCTTTAGGTCGAGATAATCCAGCAAGTTACGCCCGGCGGCGTCTACGAGTCGTTCACGGCGAACGGCCACGGTGGTCACTTCGCAGCCACTGGCTTCGAGACAATCGCGCATCAAATCGTAAGTAGTGTATTTACCCGTACCCGTGAACAACCGACTGCGAAACTTGAACGGACCGACAATGAGTTGAGTGTCTTCCATATTGATCATGTTATGGTCGGGTTGAAGAAAAAGAGCC
>JANNLP010000511.1:0-4760 GCA_031396905.1 Gemmataceae bacterium | reverse complement strand
GCGGCACGGAAAACTTGTGTTCCGCCGCCCAGCGCAAGTTGCGATACTCCTGCCACGAGGACGACCACCACGGTTTCCGTGTCAGCCGGGTCAACAGGGTGCGCCACCACGACTCACGGAAGTGCCGTTTAATGAAGACGGTGGGACCGTCTGCAAGTGCCCATCGGGCAATCGTGCGTCCTTGTTTTGCATGAAACTTATCAACGACGTGAGCCGACATGACCTTTTCCGGGTCGGTCGGAGCCGTCAGCAACCAATCCGAATCGGCGCGAACGTGCCAGCTCATGCTGCCCTCCGCGCCGGGAGGTTATCACTGAAATAGCCGCGAATGACTCGCGCGATGTCCTTTCGATTTGAAAGGCCGATACCTCGGGCCAGACAACTCAAATCAGTGGCGATGGCATCGTCGTTCGGTGGCGCAGCAGCAAACAAACCGGGATTGGCAATCAGCCGCAATCGCGGCCGCGTTGCTGTATCGATCACGAGATGTTCGGCGGCGATGCCACGACAGCCCGCTTCATGACATTGACGCAGCAATCGCCCCACACGCCCCAACATCTTGTCACGCCCCGGCCGCGGAAACGCAAACCAGGATCGGGCCAATTGCATGGATGCCGGTAGGCGACTGAGTAAGAAACCGCCGCCGTCGGGCCGGCCGCCGAATGCGAGAACAGGCATCACCGGCACGCGATGCCGCGCCAGCCGGAATGCCAAGCCGGCCACACGAATACCTTCCGACTGCAGCGGCCGCTGCGACACGGTCCCCCACAAGCGTCGCCACCGAGGCATCGGCGGAAAACAAGTGAGTTGCGTCGTAGGATCGGGTTGGACAGTGATTTGCCGCGGAACCACACTATAAGCGGCATCCCGTACCGAATGTGAAATTCGTTCTCCTATGGAGCTCCAATATCGCCGTGTTACGCATAGGGTTTCGCCATCAATCCAGCGGAGACGCGGATCGCGTGCGGGCTGGAGTTGTTCTCGAATCGATCGACGTTTTCTCAGGGTTACGGACAGACGATTGACCTGACGCGCCACCGGCGCGGCAGGGCCATGAAATCCAATTGTGCGCATCCATGCCCTAAGCGCAAACATTCGTTCGCGTGTCGTCGCCAATTCAGGTCGAAGCGACGCGTGTAGCCCAGCTAATGCGGCCAAACAACGATCTCGATTCAACGTCCGACACTCTCGCGCACGCGGCCAATCGAGGAGTACGATGCCGCCTTCCCGCCGGACCAGCACATGCTTGGCGGACAAATCAGGAGCATCGAAACCGGCCTGATGCAAGCGTCCGACCGCTACGCCGATGGATTTAGCCAAACGCAAGCGCGATAGGTTCTCCCTTTTGCGTGCCAGCACTTTTCGCAAATCGGTACCCCGCGCGTTTCGCAGCAGCAAATAGGCTTGCCCTTCGCTGGTTGCACCGCAGGCAATCCATTCCGGCACGGGTACACCAACTTCGCGCAATTGTGCCAGCGTTGCCGCCTCGCGCTCGCTCAACGAGACGAGCCCATAGCCGGCCCACCAATTCTGCAGCCGCGTGCGAAACGAAACTCGATGTTCTTTTTTCAGATACAGTCGCTTGCCGCCCACGCGCACTTCGACGACATGCCGATCGCGATGCCCGCTAATGACATCGCCTTCCAGCTTCAGAAAGTCACTTGGTGAACGAAGGCCGGATGCGCGGCACCACTTCGCATAGCGCACGTTCACTTTTCCACCGCGCGGCGGTCGCATCGTCAACGCGGGCAGAAGCTCAACCGGCACGGGCGGCCTCCCGGTGGCCAGCCAGCAACTTCGCAGCGGCCGGGTACACCAGGTCCGGCGTCAACTCCGTCATACAGCGATGATCCAGCGGGCAGATCCGTTTCTGGCACGGCCCGCAATCCACCGCTCTTTGCAGATGAATCGCCCCGGGATGATATGTCTCAGTCCAACCAATGTGCGTTGGACCAAACAACGTCACGACGGGCCGGCCAAAGGCAGCGGCGAAGTGTCGAGGACCTGAGTCAGTCGTCACCAGAAGATCGCTGCGGCGGATGATCGCCTTGGTCAGGCCCAACGATGGTTCAACATCCGCGAGCGTATAAATGTCGCGATGTTGCGACATCTCAATGATTTGCCGTGCCAGGTCGCGCTCGTTTGGTCCGCATAACACCAGTACCCCTGCTCCGCGTTCTTTAACCAGACGATCGGCCAATTCGGCGAAGTACTTGGCCGGCCAATGTTTGGCCGCACCGAATGCCGCGCCGGGATTCAGCGCGATCACCTCGGGATAGCGGGCCAGAGCAAATTGCTGCCACACCGTTTCGGCGGCCGCCTCGTCACGCGGCGTCGTGAATAGCCTCATGCGCCGGTTTGGCGTGGCTCCAAGAGTCGCCACCAGCCGGTTGTACGCATCCAGTACCGGGGCCACGGCGATTTTGCCCGCCGCATCCCGCAACGGCGGCACCGCTTCGGTCAGCATTGGCTTGCGGCCATAGCGATCATAGCCGATGCGTTTGGGAATGTTTGCCAGCCACGCCGTCACCGCGGTGCGCAGTGAGTTGGGGAACAGAATCGCAAGGTCGCATTGCAGTGGACGCAGCCGGTTTGCTGTCGTCCAGAACTTTTTCGGCTCGGCCGGCACGAATTGGTCAAACCAGGGTGAGCCTTCGATCACACCCTGGACATACGGCCGGCCCACTGCAACGAGCGAACCATGCGACATTCCCTGCCACAGCGCATTAATGGCCGGCGTGGCCATGACCACGTCGCCGATCCAATTGGGCAGGAATACTGCGATGCGCATGATGCCGATCCCTATGCGGCTTGCAAGCGTCGCAGAACATTCGTCGTGCTGAAGCCTTCGCGGATTTCCGCCAGATGGACCCGGCCGCCATAACTTTCGACGAATTCCGCGCCGACCACTTCATCCAAACGATAGTCGGCACCCTTGATTAAGACATCGGGCTTGAGTTGTTCAATGAGAAGAAGCGGCGTCAGCGAATCAAACACCGTCACGAAATCGACGGAGGCCAAACCCGCCAACACGGAGGCCCGCGCGGCCAGCGGATTTACCGGCCGGCTGGCGCCTTTCAAATTGCGCACGCTTGTATCAGAATTGAGTGCGACCACCAACACGTCGGCTTGACCGCGAGATTCATTCAGGTATTGGACATGCCCGGCGTGCAGCACGTCGAAGCACCCATTGGTAAACGCGATGCGCTGGCCGGCCTGGCGGCGGCGCTGGACCTCATTGATCAAAGCTTCAGACGACACGATCTTATCCACGTGGCTGTCCTCGTGCAGTTCGTGGGCTCGGATGTCGGCAATCATCTCTTGGCGCGTCACCGGTACGACGCCGATCTTCTCGACTTCCAAGCCGCCGGCGACGTTGGCCAGCCGAATCGCATCGGGGTAATCCGCACCGGAGGCCAAAGCAATCCCTAATACGCTGAGGACCATGTCGCCGGCGCCGGTGATGTCGTAGACCTGGCGGGGCCGCGTCGGGTAAATGGCTCGCCGACTGGAGCGATCGGCCAGCGCCATCCCATCCTTATCGAGCGTCACCACAGCAGCGGTCAGGTCAAATTCGTGCATCAGCCGCTCGGCCGCGATCAGCGCGGTACTCGGGCCGTTGATTTCCATATCCGTCGCGATGCTGGCTTCAAGGCGATTGGGCGTCATGCAGGCACAGCCGCGATACTTGGCATAGTCACCGCCACGCACGGGATCGGCCAGTACGGGAATGCCTGCCGCCCTGGAAAGACGAATCGTCTCGGCTAACAGGCGCGGGGTACACACGCCCTTGTCGTAATCGCTGATGAGTACGGCCTGGCAATTCGCAATTGTGGCCGAAATGCGTTGAATCAACTGATCTTCCAGCGAAACACCGATGGCTTCGTTGGTCTCATAGTCCACGCGGAGAATTTGTTGCGGGTGCCGCTGCTGTGCTCGGCCAATGAATCGTTCTTTGAGCGTGCTGGGGCGGTTACCATCACATAGCAGTGCGGAGTGGTCGACGCCGAGATCGTTCAGAAGCTTGCGGATGTGCTCGCCCGTGACATCGGGTCCGACGACGCCAGCCAACGATACTTCGGCACCTAGCGCCCTGAGCATGGTGGCCACGCTGGACGCGCCGCCGAGCCGTTCTTCACGGCGGTCGGCCCGAAGCAGCAGCACCGGCGCTTCCTGACTCACGCGGGCGGCATCACCCCACACATAGCGATCAAGCATGACATCGCCGACGACCAAGACGCGCGGCGTGCCAAGCCGCTCCACCAATTCCACCAAATCGTTGGACATGGGACTCCATTCCCGGGTGAGACGCTGGTGCTATGTTGTACCCCGACAAGCCGTTTGATGGATAGGTGAATCGGTGCCAGGCCATTCGCTTTATTGTCGAGCGTTAATGCTCTCGAAAGGCAACAAGTGAAACTAAGCACCGACTTTGCCGCAAGTCATGATGTACTGGTAACTTAATGCTACCGGAGAGGCCCGCATTGGCGAATTGGCGCTGGAACAGAGGGCCGCGCACGAATTAGGCGAACAAACAAAGTACTCGCCTGCCTCGTGCGCGGCTTCGTGTCACAATCTCAGAACCCCGCGTTCATGCGTTCACGCGGCGATACAATCGCGGCGATGGCGACGCCCGCCATGGCGGCTTCGAGGATGCCGCACAGTAGTTCATCTTGTACCCATTCGAGCGGAAAGTGGTACCAAATGTGGTAGGACGCATTGATGGACGCCCAGGCAAATAGCGCCATGACCATGACAAC
>JANNLP010000462.1:0-9866 GCA_031396905.1 Gemmataceae bacterium | reverse complement strand
TGCCAAAACAGAACCTGAAATATTCTCGGCTATAATAGAACCGTTATAGTCGCTAATTTCAATACTGCCTTGAATGTTAGACACCACTACATCTCCATCGTTGTAGGTACTTAAGTTGAGGTCAAAACCAGACGGCACTTCGACTTTCGCGCTTACGAAGTGATGGACATTTACAAGGACACAAATTCGTACGTGAATCGTCACGGTTTCGAGCGGCCGGCCCAGCGTCAGGTTAATGGTGACGTTATTTATACCGTTCGCCACGAATGCCAGATTGAAAATGTGCTGGGCCTCGGCAACCGCTGGTGGCTATCCGGTAAGGACTGGTGTGCCTGGAACGCAACGTTCGGCCCGCGCGGCGACGATGGCTTGCCCAAACCGCTCTGGCACGCGAAAACCGGTGAAATCGACCGGTCCGTCGTCGATCACTGGAAGAAGTATGATTTGCGATTGGTTCTCGAATCGAATTGGAAAACGCTGGGGCCAAAGCTGCGCGGCAAGTTGCACATTTATTCCGGCGACTGCGATGAGTACTTCCTCAACAATGCCGTGCGTATGTTGGATCGATTCCTGAAGGCCGCTGATCCACCGGCTGATGCTATGGTGATCTTCGGCACCTATGTCGGCCACAGCTTCCATCCGCTATCCGAAAAACAAACACTGGAAGCCATGGCGGCGGCGATGAAGAAGTAACGTGGACTTAAAGATCTTCCGCGGGGATGACTTCGCCGGCGGCATAAGTGCTTAGAGCGCGATACACGTCCGGACGAATGGTTTGCCGCAGCCAGCGGACGCTGCCGTCGCAAGAGAGAAATTGACAACCGCCGACGTGCCGGCTGCGAAAGCCGCTGATCATGTCGTTGCCGTTGCGATTGTCGCCGAACGGGTCGTAACCAAAGACCGTCGGCGTGAGCAACGGCTGATTCATCGGTTCGTCACGTGGAATCGCGCCCATGCCGAATTGGGCGGTGGTGGCAAACACCGATCCATACCACGGGTGGCCGGGGTCGCCCGCGCCGGCCGCACCCCAGCATTGATCGAGTATTGCCGGCTTGCCCAGCGTGGCATCGTTGGCTTGCTGGGTGGGATTGATCAAATTGCGGACACGGCAAGCGGGCGTACCGCCAGCCGCATCACCGAGGGCAAACGTCGTGCTTGTACCATCGCGGATATCGCCGATGCGAATGCCGCCTTTGGCATCATCCGTCGGGCGAATGCCGAAGACACCGCGCACTGTCAAAGGCGTCTTGTTCTGACTGGCATTCAACGACCCGGTCGCGCCGCGACAAAAAGCGTAGTCGCAAGCGCCGGATGCCGGCAGATTGCCGTAACCCCATGGTGCGCTGATGATGCCCAGTTCCATCGTGCCGGCATCGCGGTTGCTCGGACAATAGAAAATCTTGATCTGCACGATGATCGCCGGGAAGTTAATCGGATCCCACCAGGGTTGATCGAAATGGTAGAGCTTGAAGGCGTTATCCTGCTCGATGTACGGCAGCAGCACTGTGAAGCCCGTCGCCTCGGCATCGCTGACATTGGCGGTGGAAGACGCCAACCCCGGCGGAAATGCGCCCTGGCCATCGTGATAGCCAATCAGCGCCAAACCAATTTGCTTGAGATTGTTTTGACATTTGGTGCGCAGGGCCGCATCTCGCACTTTCTGGACGGCGGGCAACAATAGACCAATCAACGTGCCGATGATGCCGATGACCACTAGCAACTCGATCAATGTGAATCCGCGGTGCCGTTGCGCCATGACCGGTTCCTCGATTTGTGGCCGCCCGTGCGACTGCGACCATGATAACATGAGGGACGACGCCTTAACAGGAAATTGCGCCGAAAAATAGGTGCATCATGAACCGTGTGTGGGCCTTGCTGCTATTCGCCGTTTCCCTGGGTTGTTCGTCGCAACAATTGCCGCACGAGGGCAAAAGCGTCGCCCGGCTTGATGCCATGTTGCGCGACTCCAATCCGGACGTGCAAGCCCAGGGAGCACTCGGCCTCAGCCGCTTCGGTGCCGAAGCCCGCGGCAGCGTGCCGACGCTGGTTGAACTGCTAAAAAGCCCGCAACCGTTGGTGCAACAAAATGCCGCATTGGCCCTAGGCGCTGTTGGCCCCGAGGCCGCCAGCGCGACCTCGCAACTGATTGCAACACTGCGAGACACCGACTGGTCCGTGCGCCGCCAAGCGGCCGTATCGCTAGGGCAAATCGGACCTGGCGCTAAAGCAGCGTTGCCGGACCTGAAGAAACTCCACAAAGATCCCAACAGTCTTGTTCGAAAGGCGGCGACGGAAGCCGCGAAGAAGATAGAAGGAAAGGTGTAAGTAGCTCCCCAAGTATGAATTTACAACTTGTCCCTGAACATTTCGCGATAGTGGCGATACCAGTTGCTTTGGAAACGTTCATCGCGGTCGTATTTCTTCTTGAGCCTCAGAAAATCGACGAACTGCGGGTAACACGTCTCGACTTGCTGGCGGGTTGCCCAGCGGTGATAGGTGAGGAAGTACCGGCCGCCGAATTGAATGGCGCGGTCGATGATCCGGCGAAAGTCATCGGCGGCCTTCTTCTTGCCTTCGTCGGTGTGGCTCACGTGCAGATTGCATACGATGCACACCGATGGTTCTTTCGCCCAGGCTAGAAACGACTCTGCGTCTTTCTCGATAAAGCGGATGGTTCCGTAGGTCATGTCCACGCCGTGTTCGATGAAGTCTTTGCGTGCCTGCGTCATGAACGGCACGAAGTTCTCCTTCGATACGTAGACCTCCGTGATCATTTCGGTGCCGCGTCGAGTATCGACGGCCGTGCGGTAGCCCTCGAAGTTGCCGGCCAACTGGTGCGTATCCGACCAATAGACCTGGTTGTTGGTGGCCAGGTAATACTGCGAGTATCTCTCGAATGCTTTTTTCTTGTCGGTGCGAGCGAGGGTATACAGCTCCGCCCAATCCTTGCCGGCGAGTTGCTTTTGCGATTCGGGTATTAGTGTGTCGGCCGCGACGGGTTGATAGCAGGAGAAGACGCCGGCGTGCGAGAGCGCATCGCACATCAAGTCAGTCGAATATTGGCAATCGCCGAAAACGAATCCCTGTTGAATGCGTTTTTCGATCCACGTCAGCAGATCCTTGATGGGAATGATCTCGACGATGCGCTGGACTTTGGTCCGGGGAGCAAGCCGCAGCGTCACGTGGCCGACAATGCCGAACAGCCCGTAGCCGCCAATCGCCAGGGAGAACAACTCGGGATTCTCTCGCCGGTTGCACGTGTGCAATTTCCCATTCGCGTCGAGCAGGTTGAACGACTCAATATCGGCCACCATCGGCGGCGCCTTCAGCCCGCGGCCGTGAATGTTCGATGCCAACGAGCCGCCCAGACTGACGCGATCCACGCCCGTCTGCTTTTCCCGAATGCTCCATGGATTAGTTTGCCCCGTCTGTTCGCGATTCAGCCAGGCAATGAGTTGTGGCCATTCAATCCCGGCCTCGGCCTCGACTGTGCCTTTGACTGGGTCCAACTTGATGACACGATTGAAGGTGCTGGTGTCGATCAATACAGCGTCGGTGCCGAACTGCTGTCCGCCCATGGCATGTCGGCCGCCCGCGATGCATACGGCCAGGTTGTCGCGCGTCGCATCCCGAAGCGTGGCCTGAATTTCATCCAGTGTGCGGGGTTGAACAATTCGGGAAACGCGGGTGGCATTCAGCCGTGACTGCATGTCATTGACTTCGACGCCCACGGGATCATCGGCCCTGCAGAAAGGAGCCAAGGCCAATGCTGCGCCCCAGGATGCCGACTGTCGCAGTGCTGCGCGGCGTGTGATCATGTCATTGGTCACTTCGTGTTGTGGAAGTGCCGCGCACATCGCGTTCGATGGTGGCGCAGAACGCTTCCAGCGGCAGGTCGTTGGCGTCGGTGCCGAACGGGTCTTCGATTTCCACGCCGATTTCCTCGATGCCCAGCAGCACGAAAGATACAAGCAACGTCACCACGATTTCGCCCATGCCAAACTCGCGAAGCATGGCGAACGGCAGCGTGATGCAGTACAAGGCCAGCGCACTACGCAGATGCACCACATAGGCAAACGGCAGCGGCGTCTTGTGAATGCGATCGCAAGCCCCGGCCGCGTCGATGAGTGCGGCCACCTGCGTGTCCATCAAGTGTTGCTCTTGCTCTGTGAGCGCGCTGCCGCGCCGAGCTTCGGCCAGGGCCAGGCTGATCTGCGTGGCCACATATAGAGGACCGTTGGTTTCGCGCGTCTGGTTGACAACGTCGGCGGGCAACCAAGCCGCGGCACCGCCGACACCGTCGCCGTTGCGCAGTCGTCGCATGGCCGCGTGGGGAAAGGCGGCCGTCCAGTCGCGAACGCGGCTGGCAAACTCTGGTGTTTCGAATATCAGTGCGGATGCCCCGCGGGCCAAGTTCCGGCTGGCATTGACGATGGCGCCCCATTGCCGGCGGCCTTCCCAGTAGCGATCGTACGAAGCATTCGTGCGAAATACGAGCAACAGTCCGAGCGCAACGCCGACGAGTTGATGTGCGGTTGATGGAATACGCATGGACACGATTTGATAATAATCGAACAGTTCGACGATCCCGGCCCACAGTGCCACCAGCAGCAGGCGTGGCCCGACCCGGCGCAGCACCGACCCTTTAATGTCCAGCAAATGCTCGCGCCAGTTATGCGGGTCATAGTCGATCACACGGCGTCCCCAGTTACTTTGTTTCAGCCGCGGGGCACCGGAAGGTGAGTATCACCCTGCGTGGCCTCGTAATACGCGGCCAGTCCCGCATCGCGCGAAACGCAGAGACCGAGATCGTGCAAAATTCCATCCGCCAGTCGATAAATCCAGCCATGGACGGTCACTTCCTGGCCCCGATTCCAGGCGTCTTGCACGACTGTTGACTGGCACACGTTAACCGCCTGTTCGATAACATTTAATTCGCAGAGTCGATCTTCACGCGCCGGTCCGTCCGGGAATGCCGCCAGCAGGTTGCGATACTTTTCCTTCACGTCCTGCACGTGCCGCAGCCAGTTATCGATCAAGCCGAGGTGTTTGTTCTTGAGTGCCGCGACCACGCCGCCGCAGCCGTAATGACCGCAGACGATGACGTGCCGGACCTTGAGCGCCTCGACCGCGTATTGCAGCACCGACAGGCAATTGAGATCTGTATGGCACACTACGTTGGCGACATTGCGATGCACAAACAACTCACCGGGCAACAGTCCAACGATCTCGTTGGCGGGTACCCGGCTATCGGCACAGCCGATCCACAGATACTCCGGCGTTTGCAGATGGGCCAACTTAGAAAAGAAGTCCGGCGTCCGCCGATTCATCTCGGCCGCCCACGCTTTGTTGGCTTCAAACAGTTGCGATAAATCAGTTTCCACCGTAGTCTCCATGAAGGGCGGGCTGTCAACACAGATTTTCAGATAGTGCAGAGTTACGGCGAGGCAGAAGAAATGGCAATCACCTTGGATTTACACTGCAATCGCCGCCCGGTGTGCCCAATCGGGTTTGTCGTCGTTGCGTTCGTCGCTTTCGATGATGCCGTCGCGCAGGCGGATGACGCGCCTGGCCCAGGCGGCGATGTCGGTTTCGTGGGTGACCATGATGATGGTCTTGCCGCCGGCGTTCAGTTGATGCAGCATCTGCATGATTTCGACGCTGGTGCGGGTATCGAGGTTGCCGGTGGGTTCGTCGGCGAGAATCACCTGCGGGTCGTTGACCAGGGCGCGGGCAATAGCAACGCGCTGTTGCTGGCCGCCGCTCAATTCCGTGGGCCGGTGGTCCATGCGGTCGCCGAGGCCGACTAACTCCGCGAGCGATTCGCAGCGCTGTCGGGTTTCATCGTTGAGGCGGGCACCCTGGTACAGCAATGGGATTTCGATGTTCTCCACGACTGTGTACTGCGGCAACAAGTTGTACGATTGAAAAATGAAGCCGAGATACTTGCTGCGGATTTCCGAGAGCTCGTCGTCTTCCATGTCGGAGATGTCGCTGCCGGCCAGGATGTATTGGCCATGCGTCAGGCGATCCAAACAACCGAGGATATTGAGAAGCGTGGACTTGCCCGAGCCGCTTGGGCCCATGAGGGCGACGAAATCGCCCTGCGCGACGGTAAGGTTCAGGCCGCGAAGCACGTTCACAACCGTAGCCATGTAATAGTCTTTGACCAGATCGATGACTTGTACGACGGGAGCCATACCGGGTTGCGTGATGGGTTGGGGTTTTGGTTTATTCCCCTCCCTCGAAGGGAGGGGCCAGGGGAGGGATTGTTTGAAGTCCTTTGGGTATTAAACGCAGCCGCTTGGTGTAGCTGGTCTTGAATCCCTCCCCTACCCCTCCCTTCGAGGGAGGGGAATTATTTGGGGGTTTCCCAAAGATCTGCAATCGCTCTTAGGAGCCTTGCGTACTCGTGGTCGCCTTTCCGGCTACGGCACCACCTTTCGGTGGCATACCGCCACCCTTGGGATAGTCGCCTTTGCCGGCAGGCTTGCTGCCGCCTTTGCCTTTGTCCTTTTTCTTCTCGCCGCCGCCTTGGCCGTTGGTTTGTTCGGGGCGTTCGGTGTCGCTGCCAGTGCGGACCTTTGCGCGATCGCCCAGCAAGACTTTGGGATTGATGACGATCTCATCGCCTTCTTCGAGGCCCGAACGTATCTCGGCCATTTTTTCGTTCCACAGGCCCACGATGATCTCGCGTTCCTGCGGGCCGCTGGGCGTCTTGACCCAGCACTTGCGTTTGGGGCCCATTTCAGCGCCGCCGACAATTGCCTGCAGCGGCAACGCCAATACTTCCTCGGCCGCGCCATCGATTTGGATCGTCACCTCGGCCGACATGCCGGGCTTCAGGCCATCGACCGATTCATCGACGGCGACGAGCGTCTGATACACTTTCACGTCCGCGCTCATCCAATCCTGCTGGGCCGCGACCGTGGCGATGGATTTGACGTGGCCGGGTAAGGCGCGATCCGGGAAAGCGTCAATGCGCACTAGAGCTTTCTGACCATCCTCGATCTTCTTGTGATCAAGATCGTGGAACTTGTCTTTCAGCTCCGGAATGGCATGTTGCGTGATGAGCCGGCTCAACGGATCGGAATCGAACATGCTGGCCGCCCGCAGCGCATCGGAAAACCCAGTCTGCTTCCATTGCTCGCCGTGCACACGTGAGACCATCGCCTCGTGGACCTTGGTGTTGACCACCATGCGCCGCAAGTCGGGAATGCGCATCAGGCGCTGGCCTTCTTTGACCGGCTCGCCTACTGCAACTATCGATTGCGATGAACCGGAGCCAAAGCGGCTCTGTTCCGACATGTAGTAAACCACCAACCCATCCTGCGGCGAATAGAGCCGGCAATTGGTGATCTGTTCCTCAATGTCCTGGAACTTGTCCTCTTCCTGCCCGAAGATGGAACTCTTGGTCATGCGTTCGGATTCGGCCTGGATCAGTTTGGCCCGGGCCTGGGTGATTTGCCGGTCGAGGGCACGCTTGGCTTCGTCCAGCTTGTTGGTGAGATCCTTGACCGTGCGATTCTTGGTGAAATCCTGCAACACCCGCTGTTCTTCCTTCGCCTTGTCGAGTTGCACATCGTAGCCCTGCAACTTGGACTTCTCGGCTTGGAGTTGCGCGGGGCTGAGGTATTTCAACTTGACCATGCGCTCGGTGTAAGCGACACGTTCACGCTGCAGTTCGCAGTCCGACTCGGCCAACTTGATCTTGCCGTCGATCTCTTTCTTGGATTGCAGGTAGTCGCCTTCCTGGTATTTCTGCAGGTCGATCTTCGCCAGATCGACGCCGATACGGGCCGAGGCAATATCGCTGTCGGCCTGACTGACGACGATTTTGTAGTTCTCTTCGGTCTGCGTGCGATTGGCACCGGCGGTATCCAGCGTGATCTTCTGGACCTTCAATTGATCCTGCAGGGCCGAGTCATCGATCTCCACCAGCAATTGGCCCTGCTTGACCACCGTGCCGTCTTCGACCACCCATTTGATCGTCAGGCTCGCGGCCTTCGTGCCGGCGCGGACGCGGCAGATGACATCGCGGTTATCGGCACTTTCCAGAGCGCCGCGCTCGACGACTGTGAGGGCCAACGGTTCTTTGCGAATCTTGTGAAACAACAAATCGGTGCGTTGAGTTTTGGGTGTCTTGGCCCAGATGATGGCTCCGACGCCGAGGGCCAGTGCGGCGAAGGCGGCGAAGGCGAGCCAACTATTGAATCGGCGGCGTCGCGACGCGGATCGGATCCGGGAGGACGGCTGGAGTGCCGGGCTGCCGCCGGTTGGTGGCAATCGGTTCGGGACACTCAGGCTGGCAGTTGACGTCATCAGTCCAAACTCCGCGGCCATCCAGTTGCATCAGTTCAAGATCGCGGTACAGTTGCAGGCGGGTCACCAGATAATTCTGGTAGACGGTGTACAGCTGATTCTGCGCTCGCAGCAAGGTACTGACGGCGTCGAGCAATTGTCGCGTCAGCGCGGCTTGGTTGCCGGAGGTATCGCCGCCGCCGGTACCACCACCCTGGCCCGCGGGAAACACCCGCGGAGGAGCTTTCAGAGTGGCTAGCGCGTTCTCCACCTGATTATACGATAGCTCGACGGCCCGTTGCTGAATCTTATAGTTTTCGGCTAAAAACCGCAATTGCCTCAGCTCGGTACGCAAGCCGGTGAGTACCGTGTCTTCCGCCGCTTGCAGCATACGGCGAGTCCGTTGAAAACCGATCAGGGCGGCCCGATAATCGTTGCGTTCGGCCTGTCGGACCAGCGGCAACTCGCCATTGATGATGAGCTGATGCCGGGTTTGCTGCGGATCAAAGTCGAACGGTTGCGTGCCGGCAAAGTTCGCCCCATCCAGATGATAGCGCACGTTCAACACACCCATTAAGGCGTTGGCCCGCACGGCAATCCTACGCCAGGAGTCCACCACTCGCGCCCGTGCATTCATCAAATCCAATCGATTCGACAACGCCACCTGACTGGCCGCCGCGACGGATTGGTCGAGGTCTTCGGCAATGAGGTCCGTGCCATCCAGACAGACGGCCGGCAATGTCGGCCATAGCTTCCGAACGCGTGTCAGTTGCTCGTCGCGGGCTTCGGCCAGCACCACGATGAAGTCGCTGGCAACATCGCGGTAGACGGTATCACGCAACGCTTTTACCCGACTTGGGTCGAGGCCCGGCCGCTCCCACGGCTTGGCCAGAAACTTTCGCATCGACTCTTCCAGACTAACAATGTCCAGCAAACGCTCGATCTGCAACAGACGCGGGGCGATGTCGGCGGGGACATCCACTTTGTCTGCGATCGCCTGGGTCTGCCGTGCCAGAAGATCGGTCTGTTCGGTCTTCAACGTCGTCCGTCTCGCAGTCAACTGATCGTCTGACAGTGCTTCCATTTCCGCCCAGCGGCGAGGAAACGCTTCCAAGAAGCGAGTGTCACGCGCCAGCGGCGATTCCTTAGCCATTTGCCGAAGCCGCTCGCGAAGCAAGTCCGGCTCGGAAGGCCAATCGGCGCGATTGATGATCTCGCGGGCCGCTTCGTATTGTGTGACGAGTTGAAGGAAGCGCTGCTGTTGATCGACCAACGGTCGGAAGGCGGTATCGTCCAGCTTAATTGGCAAGGCCGTTGGAACGCCAAGTTGCAACTTGAAGCGATCCAGTGCGTCGCTCAGTAGTTGGGTCTGTTGTAAAGCTGCCGAGCGTCCATTAAGCAAGTCGAGCTCGACTTGATCGACTTGCAATTGCGAAACGTCGCCGCCTTCGAGATAACCACGGTAAAACGCCAGGATGGCTTCGAGCATCTTCACGTTTTGCCGTTGGTTTTCGAGAATTGCGCCACGCAACATCGTGGGGTAGTAGCCTTCGACGTTGCCTGTG
>JANNLP010000429.1:0-1828 GCA_031396905.1 Gemmataceae bacterium | reverse complement strand
CATTGGCGAACCTGTGTCGCACGGCCAAGTTCCACAATGTGACAGGCCGGCGGCTCGACGAGTTTCTGACGATGGTTGGTCCGGGACTGGCGGCGGAGTTGCCGGAGGAGGTGCCGCCGCCGAGTGGAATTGGCCGCGTGTTGTTTCGTCTGACAGCGGCGGTGTATTGTCGTCGAGATACAGGAGCCAAGCGCGGGATGGCGCAGCGAAACCGGCTGGCGCTGTTACTGGCGGCACGGCGATTCGCACGCGGGACCGGGCCGGTACCCAGGTTGCACGCATGGTTGCCCGAGGTGACGTTCGAACAAATGGAAGAGCCGGCCGGCCCAATACCAGAACAATCGATTCAGTTGTTTGAACGGTATTATCGCACGAAGCTGGAGTCATACCAGTTTTTCGGGCCGACGCATTTTCATTACAAATTCTGGGACGGTCTGGATGCCCTGGCGTTGACGCTGCCGATCACGCTATGGATGTCGCGGGCCTTCCGCGATAAGCCGCGTGCGGACGCTATCGAGACGGCACTGCAAATCGTTGACGACAATTTCGGCTACAACATGCTGCTCGGTTCACGCCGGCATCAGTGGATTACGCGACTATTGGCGAGTCGCGGAGAGATTGAACGGCTGACTGAGTGGTATGCAAAGTGAAATTAGCCACGAAATAAACGAAGCACACGAAAAAATGGCGGAAGGGTCTCCGCTCGCTTGCGGCGTATCTTCCATGTGCCTCGTGTATGTCGTGGTCTAACACTTCCGGATCACGCCGTTCAGGACACCGAGGATACGGATGTCGCGATCGGGCGTGACAATGATGGGTTCCATCGCATCGTTGGCGGGGACCAGCTGAATCTGGTCGCGGCGGCGCTGAAGTGTTTTCAGCGTCACTTCGCCATCGATCATGGCGACGACTTTCTCGCCGTTCTGCGCGGATTCCTGGGTGCGGATCACGACGATGTCGCCATCTTGAATGTGATGGTCGATCATCGAGCTACCGCGGACACGCAGGGCAAACAAGTCGTTGCCACCGAAGATATCGGTCAGGTCGAGCTTTTCGTCCTGTTCCACGGCTGGCATCGGGGCACCGGCGGCGACCAAACCCTTGAACGGGATGATGTGGGCCGGCAGCGCACGATGATTCATCTGAATGGCACGGGCGGACTTGCCCTGCCGGGTGATGAAACCCTTCTTTTCGAGGGCCTTCAGGTGGCACATCACGCCGTTAGGAGACTTGATCTCGAACGCGGTGCCAATGTCTCGGATGGTGGGCGGGAAGCCTTTGGTCTCAATCTTGCGATTGATGAAATCGAAGATCTCCCGCTGCCTACGGGTGAGCAGGGTCATGTCCATGATAATCGGCCTCAATGGCTAGTCACGGTCGGTCCGGCAAACTCTGCCGCCTCCGACTCGGAGCGTCACGCTCAAAGACTGTACTGGAGTATATTGTACGTATGTCCATAATGGAAGGGGTAACAGCACATTTTTTTGGTAAATTGGCGAAAATAAGTGGCAGGTGATGAGGTTTTTGCGGTCAAAAGTCATTCTAGGCCACAAAATCGACTTCCGGACGGTTCGGAATGACCCCGGCTTTGTGAGCTTCATCAAGGAGCCGGCGGACGGCGGTGCGGCCACGGTCGCCATAATCGATGGTCCAATCGTTGACGTACATGCCGACGAATTTGTCGGCCGTCGCGCGGTCCATGTCACGGGCATATTGCAGGGCGTAGTCCAAAGCTTCGGCGCGATGCTCCATCGAATAGCGAATGCTCTGCTTCAGCAACGCGCTGATTCGCGCGATGAGTTCCGGACCGAGATCGCGGCGGACGACA
>JANNLP010000401.1:0-4368 GCA_031396905.1 Gemmataceae bacterium | reverse complement strand
CCGTACAACTTCGTGAGCACGGCGGACATAATCGGCGGCAACTCCGGTAGCCCGGTCATCAACAAAGCCGGCGAAGTGGTTGGTCTGATCTTCGATGGCAACATCCAATCGCTGGTATTGGACTTCGTCTTCGACGATAAGCAGGCTCGTGCCGTCTCTGTCGATAGCCGGGGCATGATCGAAGCGCTGCGCAAGGTCTATGACGCCGGCTCGCTTGCGGATGAATTGACAGGGAAGAAGTAGTTACCACGAAATACACGAAACACACGAAAGAAGACCGCTAACGCGGTTTACTTTCGTGTGTTTCGTGTCATTCGTGGTTGAAAGCGCATTCATGAAAGCCGAGATCATTTCTATCGGCACCGAGATTACCACGGGGCAGAATCTCGACACCAACAGCCAATGGCTATCCCGGCAACTCGCGGCGGTCGGCATTTCAGTCGGGTTTCACAGCACGGTCGCGGATGTACTGGACGACAATGTTGACGTCATTCGCACCGCCACCCGCCGAGCCGGATTGGTCATTATCACGGGGGGCCTGGGTCCAACGCTGGACGATTTGACACGCGACGCAATGGCGCGGGCGACCGGCACGGAACTGGTCTTCGATCAAAAGCAATTCGACAACATCGCAGCGATGTTCGCTCGGCGCAACCGCCCGATGCCGGAGCGGAATCGGCAGCAAGCTTTTTTCCCAGTCGGGGCCGAGCCGATCGCCAATGAAAACGGCACGGCACCGGGCATCTGGATGACCATCGGTAACTGCATCGTCATAGCATTACCCGGCGTACCGCGCGAGATGAAGGTGATGTGGGCCGATATCGTGTTGCCGAAGTTACAGTCGCTTGGGCTGGGCACTGGCGTCATCATCGAGCGGCGGATCAACACGTTTGGCTTCGGCGAATCGCAAGTCGAGGAATTGTTGCAGGACGTCACGGCACGGGGCCAGAATCCCGAAGTCGGTATCACGGCTTCGGAAGCCGTCATCAGCTTGCGCATTGTCGCATGCGCCGACAATGAAACGGAGGCCCGGCGCAAGATCGCGCCGGTTGAATCCGCCATCCGTGAGCGTCTCGGAAACATCGTGTTCGGCGTGGATGACGAAGAATTGCACGAAATAGTAGCCGCGTTGCTGAATGAACGACGACTGACCGTGGCGACCGCAGAGAGCATCACCGCGGGTCAAGTGGCCGAGAGGCTGGCCCGTGTTCCGGGCATTAGCGAATGGCTTAAGGGCGGAGTCGTTGCATACACCAACGATATCAAGCAACAGGTTCTCAATGTGCCGCCGGAACTTATTCGCGAACACGGTGCGGTGAGTGCGCTCGTGGCGGAGGCGATGGCCATTGGCGTGCGCAATCTGCTAGGCAGCGATCTTGCGGTCAGCACCACCGGCTTAGCCGGTCCGGGTGACGGTGGCGAGGGCAAGCCAATCGGGCTGGCGTTTATTGGGCTGGCTTGGGAGGGCGGCTCGATCGCTCATCAGATTCAATGGTTCGGCTCCCGTGTTGAGATTCAGAATCGCACCACCAAGAGCGCCTTAAATGCACTCAGGAATTGGCTTACGTCGGATTCGATTTGACGAATGTACTCGCTTAGCAAAGACGAACGACGCTTCGCAAAAATGGAGTTATGAGAGAGCGGAATTATTTTGATTTTTTTTGTCAGGAACCCTTGCTTTTCGATTTGACCACGTCTAACATGTCATCGAGTCCGAGAGACACTGTGCGATACGAAGCTGATTGGGCGACGGTTTCGTATCCTTGCTCTCGGGCTCTTTTTTATGCGCTGAGCCGAACCAATCGTGAAGCTCAAGCAAACACCAGATGATTTTCAAGTTGAAGAGTTGACGGCTATCGTGCCGACCGATGGCCCGTTCGCGCTTTATCGGTTGAACAAACGTGGATACACGACGCCGGACGCTTTGGCCGTGGTGCGCGAGCGCTGGCGGATCGAGCCGAATCGAGTTAGCGTCGGTGGCCTCAAGGACCGACATGCCGCCACCTTGCAATACTTTACAATTCTGCAGGGGCCGCGCCGCCGGCTGACGCACACCAACATCGAGGTAGAATACTTGGGCCAGGCCGCTGCACCATTTACATCCAAAGATATCGCGGCCAATCGATTCCATATTGTGTTGCGTGATGTTGATGTTGGATTAGTTCGCCGCGCGGAAGCACTTGGCCGAAACGGCATCCCCAACTATTTCGACGATCAACGATTCGGTTCGGCAGATGTAGGTGGCGAGTTCATCGCCCGGCTCATGGTGCTGGGGCGATACGAGGAAGCGCTCAAGTTGGCGCTGACTGCACCGTATGAATTTGACCGGGCGGAACAAAAACGCGAGAAGGCAACCCTCATACGGCTGTGGGGCGGTTGGCAGGATTGTGCCGGTGCGTTATCCAACGGCATGGCTCGTCGCATCGCCGTATTTCTCACTGCCCGCTCCGGCGATTTTCGCGGCACCGTCCGTTTGTTGCACCCGGAATTGCAGGGGATGTATCTAGCCGCTTACCAGTCGTTTATCTGGAATCGAATGCTGGCGGCCCTGGTACGACGGGATGTGGCGGAGTGCTCGATACTGCGACTCAAGCTAGGTTCGTATCCAACTGCGTTACAGTTGACCGAACAGGAACGAACCAAACTCGCGGCCACGATACTGCCATTGCCATCGGCACGGTTAGCCTGGGACGCTGATGCGCCGTGGGCGGCGCTGGTAGAATCAGCGCTGGCCGACCAGGGATTTCCGCTGGCGAAGATGAAACTGCCGGGATTGCGTCAACCATTCTTCTCACGCGGCGAACGCGCCGCATGGGTGGTGCCGGATCATTTCACGGCCAGTCCACACAAGGACGGCATTGCGCTGGCTTTTGAATTGCCGCGCGGCAGCTATGCAACGATCGTGGTCAAACATCTCCAACAGGAGCCGCCCACGAAGTAAGCGGTTGAGCCTTCGCTTACTTCGTGCGCCGCTGTTTCGCACCGGTTTCCATTCATTGCGTTGATCGCTAGCATGTCCATCAACCTTAGATCGTGTTAACAAGGTATTGCACATGCCAGTCATGGCGGAAATTCAGTCGCAAGCAGTCACCGGCGTCACAGCGACGCAGACAAGCGAGTCACTTGTGCGCGAAGCCTGGCCGACAGTCGCGTCGGCATACGCCGCGGCGGCCCTGGCGCGTCGCTGCTACCAGTCGATGATCTTCACGCCGATTGGCTGGATCGTTCTTGCGCCATTCCTATTGAACCGTATTGCCGGGATGATTGTGCCGGGGTTGGGCGGCATGGCCAAACGTTACCGATTGACCAATCGCCGGCTGTGCGTGTGCCAAGGTGCGAAAGCCATCGTGACCGAGTCGGTGCCGTTGGACGACATTCTCGAGGTGAAGCTGAAGACGGATGAGGTATCGGACTATTTTTTTGCAGGCACGCTGGAGATCATCGGCGACGGCGGGAAGACGCTGATGATAATTCCCGGCGTGCGCGAGGCCGAATCGTTTGGCCACGCGATCCGTCAGACCGTGGCGGCATGGGGCCCGCTGCTCAAGAATTGATTACCAATGCCGGTGATGCCCGTGCCCGTAGTGAAAGCCGACGCCGATCACGGGTGGCGGGGCAACGTAAACGGGTTCTTCGACAACATACACGGGTCTCGGCCGGCCGTAGACGACGGGACGCCGACCGGCCGATTGTTGCATCTCCAGAATGACGCCATCGCTGACACTGTTGTTCTTCAACCATTGAATATCAGTCGGCGACAGTGTGTACGACGAACCCGTGGAACGAATCTGGCCGATGATCACTGCGTCGGACACCTGGCCATTCGCCATCTGCACGATGTCGGTCATGCCGAGTTGTCGCGCCTGATGCTGGGCAATCGCCTTGTTTTCGGCCCGCTCGACTGAGTTGCCCATGAGGCCGCCGGTGACTGCGCCAACGCCCGCACCAATGGCTGCGCCAGCACCCGTATTGCCAACTGCATTTCCAATCACAGCCCCGGTCAGGCCGCCGAGCGCACCGCCGCCGAGCACGCCGTTTTCGGTCGGCGTTAATGACGCACAACCCGTCAGGCTGCCGCTCACGAGCATAGATACCGAGAAAATCAACCGGCGCATGGCGCTTCTCCCACTAAGTCGGTGGCACGTATACCTTGCTGGTTCCGCTGGTCAACGTCGATTCGGCGGATAAGGTGACGCTGAACCCGACTGCGAGGCCGACTCTCACTATTATCGGATTGCACCCCTCCACAATGAAGCCGGTTGTCATCACAGCGAAGTTAGGCAACCTGGGTACCATTACGACGTTCCACGCATGAAACCGGCGCTGCCACCTGAAGATCGCCCCGTTGATAACGCGCCGGTGATGTCG
>JANNLP010000383.1:0-57313 GCA_031396905.1 Gemmataceae bacterium | reverse complement strand
ATCCAGTGCGTCGCTCAGTAGTTGGGTCTGTTGTAAAGCTGCCGAGCGTCCATTAAGCAAGTCGAGTTCGACTTGATCGACTTGCAATTGCGAAACGTCGCCGCCTTCGAGATACCCGCGATAGAACGCCAGAATGGCTTCGAGCATCTTCACGTTTTGCCGCTGGTTTTCGAGAATCGCACCCCGCAACATCGTGGGGTAGTAGCCTTCGACGTTGCCTGTGCCGGATGCCTGCAAAATCGGTGCGGACACGAAGTTGCTGCCGAAGCCGCCCGCGCCACCGCCGGCAGCGATACTGACAAAAAACTCTTTGCGGAAGCGTGCATAGCCGCGCACCTGGTAGAGCAGATTGCGCTCGGTTTGCGTCAGCGGTTCCAGCGTGACGGCTTTGCCGCCGTCGCGCAGCAGCGGCTGTGTCATGTCCAATGAGATTGTCGAAGGCGTAATGACTCGTGCCGATCCTACCGCTGCCATGTTAACAACGACCTGATTGGCGAAGCGGACGAGCAATAGCGCTCCAGTTGGGAATAACTTGCTAACACCTAGCTCGGTATTACCTCGCCAGCGATTGCCGTGGCCTTCGGGTGTGTTGCGGCCAGTGTGCTCGCGAATGACTTGTTCCGTCGCAAAGAACTGGGCGGCGAAGGCAAAACGTTCCAGCGTCACCGGCAATGCGGACAGGTACAAGTTCTCGCGCTGATCCTGGAACTCACGGCTATTAAATAGTGCGAGTTCACAGGCTTGATCGACAGTCAACAGGTAAGGGCGTTCTTTCGATTCCAATGTCTTTTCATAAGGCACGGGGTTCGTCGGCGTTGGCCCGGCAATGCTGGCAATGCTTGCCGCAGCTTCGGTGCTGGCCGGAAGTTTGGCGCGGTTCTCCGTGTCCCATGCGGCGATCAATTGGAGGTATCCGGTGCCGTCGGGATTGCCACATCCAGATTTGCCCGGTGCTTGCGGATTCGGCGATAGTAACCGTGCGGCGGGGTCGTCCGGCGGCATCGGCGGGCGGTCGGCATCACAGCTCGGGTCGGCAAAGCGGGCGCGGGCATCGGGCGGCAAATGATACGCTTCGATTTTCCATTGGTCGTAACAGTTCTTTTCCGTGAGGATGCCATCGACCTCGCGATCGGCCCGTTCACGCCAAAACCGGCGAGTGCAACCGGACAGCGACAACAACATGAGGCCAAACACGGCCAAGTGGCGGAATCGGGACGCAGCGATGGCTTGTTCGATACGCACGGTACATTCGGTATCGGTTGCCTGGTTTGTATAACTTGAGAATCTGGAGAATCGGCAAACTTTACCCAATTTCAGGAAGAATCCTCATGTCGTGGATCGCGATTGCGACTTGGCAATTTGGTGAAACTGCCGTCCGGGTAGCGGCTCCGCTATTACAGATTGGCCAGTCTTCGCTGGATGCGACCATTGCCGGCGCCCAAGCCGTTGAAGACGACCCGACAGTGAACTCCGTCGGCTATGGTGGCCTCGGCGATGTAACCGGCCGTGTCACATTGGATGCCTGCGTAATGGATGGTTCCACGCTGCGGTGCGGCGCTGTGGCAGGCGTTGAAAACGTCCGCCATGTTTGCGCGTTGGCTCGCCGCGTGATGGATAAGACCCGCCATGTGTTGTTGCTCGGCGAAGGTGCCCGCGACTTTGCCGCGACCGAAGGCTTCCCGCTGGAAAACTTGTCTACGCCGTTGAGCGTGCAGCAATGGGAAAAGACGCGACCCAAACCCGGCGATGGCCCGCAACAACTTCCCGACCCCAGCGTGGACCACGACACCGTGACCGTGCTGGCCCGTGATGCAGCTGGTCATTTCGGCGGCGCTTGCAGCACTTCAGGATTGGCGCACAAGTTACCCGGCCGCGTCGGCGATTCGCCGATCATTGGCCATGGACTTTATGTGGATAATGAGGCGGGTGCCGCAGGGGCCACGGGCGTCGGCGAAGAAAGCATGCGCATCGTCGGCAGCTTTTACATTGTGGAACAGATGCGAGTGGGACTATCGGCCCAAGCCGCTTGCGAAGCCGCCGTGGGCCGGGTGAAGCGAGCCGCCAAGTTGCGCGGTGTCGATGTGTGTCGCATCGCCTTTCTGGCGATTGATAAGAACGGCAACTCGGGCGCGGCGTGCACGATGACGACGAAATTCGTGATGGCGATTGCAACGCCAGAAAAAGTGGAAGTGGTGACGGCGGTGGAGATGTAACCTACTTCGCTACGACCGTCTTTTCGAACGTGCCGGCCGGGAACTCTTGCATCACCTTGATGTCTTTGAAGTAATACGAGGCGATGGGTTTGCCCTTGGCGTCCGTGAGAATGTTAACGACCTGAAGCCAGGTTTCGGCATCGAGGCCGGTGACGATTGTCGTCACGCCTTCTTTTTCCGGCGGGTTCACTGTGCGGCGGAAAAGGTGGACCTTTCGGCCATCCAGTTCTTTCACTTTTTCAATGCCGAGATATTCGACATGGAGTTTGTCGTCTTCCTTGGCTTTGCCCCAGGCGCTTAGGATTTGTTCGGTGGCTTTCAGCAGACCCGATTCACGGACGCTGACTCGGCCGCCGCCTTTGGCATCGCGACCTTCTGGATCCGTCAGCACCATTGAGCCAGCCACCGCGCGGGCGATCGCTGACTTCGGACGGCACACAAGTTTGTTGTCGTTGGCGCCTTCCACATACAGCACGCGGTCGGCTTGACCGGCCGGCTCGCTGACCCATTTCATCAACACGGCCTGTGGCTCGTTACGATAAGTGATTTCGACATTTTCGGGCTGGTACATGCGGCCACCGATGCGCTCGTGTTTGCGCATCACGGCAGTGTAGCCCACGGGAATATCGCGATGGTAGCGGGCAACGGCGGCGCGGAAGCAGGCCAACGCATCGGTCTTGGCCAACTCTTCGAAACTCTCCGCCGTCGGGATGGCATCAAGCGTCGTAACCACCGCAGCCGGGATTGGTACTTCGCCGACGAGGAATTGATCCTGCGCCGGCTCCGTGCGGTCCGGGCCGATGATGAGGCAGAGCGTCAGGAACAGTGTGATACGCAGCATTTGCTTGGCGACTCCCGCCGGGATCATTACGTTGTACTATCGGCCCGATGGTCTGCGGATATTCAGCCGCGGCTGGCCAACTCTTGAGAAAAAGTCCTCATGGCGCGGTTTTTTCTGAACGATCGTGCGGCTCGGCTCAGCGATGAGCTTCTCGCTGATGCTTGGGCGCTTGGCGTCATTGTCAACAACGTTGCCGAGGCCCGTGTCATTGACGCTGGCATCGACGCACCCGGCGGGCACCTTGCCGGACTGGCGTTGGCACGCGTCTGCCTCGCCGACCTGGGCCGGGTTGACATTATAGCAGGGCCGACAATTCAGGTCACCACCGACCACCCGCTGGCGGCATGCCTCGGCTCGCAATACGCCGGCTGGCAGATCAAGGTCGGCGACTGGTTCGGCATGGGTTCGGGTCCGATGCGTGCCCACTACGGCAAGGAAGAACTTTACGACAGCATCGGCTTGCGTGAGACGGCCAAGCAGGCCGTGGGAATCATTGAAACACGAACGCTGCCAACAGCGAGTGTCGTGCGCTACCTTGCCGACAAGCTGCAACTCCCCCCGGCGGCGTTGACACTGTGGGTCGCACCCACAGCCAGCCTTGCCGGTGGAGTACAAATCGCGTCGCGGTCGGTCGAAGTCGCCCTGCACAAGTTACACGAACTGAAATACGACGTGAAGGCAATTTCATCTGGCATCGGCACTGCGCCGCTGCCGCCGCCGGCCAAGGATGACCTCAAGGCGCTCGGCCGCACCAACGACGCGATTCTCTATGGCGGCAAAGTGCATCTCTGGGTCCACGACAGCGATGAACGCCTAAAAGAGATCGGCCCGCGCGTGCCGGCCTGCGCCTCGCCTTCATTCGGCACGCCGTTTCTGGAATTGTTCAAAGCCGCTAATCATGACTTCTATGCGATGGACAAGCAACTGTTCGCCCCGGCTGAAATCGTTTTTCACAATATGACCAGCGGCAACTCGTTTGCCTTCGGCCGGACCGCGCCGGATGTTCTTCGGCAATCGTTTGGGTTGTAACTATGCGCTTGGCACTTCTGTCATCCGGCACCGGTTGGCATGTGCAGGACTTGCAGCGGGCGGCGGCGACGCGTGATATTGATTTGGACCTTTGCGAATTTACAGGACTCAGTGATTGGGTTCCGCCGCTGAGCACGCGCTCCGCTACGGAGTACCTTCGCGTCGCGGCTAACCGGCAGGCCGACGCATATCTTGTTCGCACGATGCCGGCGGGCTCGTTGGAGCAGGTGATCTTTCGGATGGACGTGTTGCATGCGGCCGAGTCGCGCGGGATTGCGGTGTTCAATCCGCCGCGAGCGCTGGAATTTTGCATCGACAAGTACCTGACGACGCAACGGCTGCACGCGGCCGGACTGCCGGTGCCGAGTACATGGTGCGGGCAAGGCGCCGACGAGGCCATGGTTGCATACGAGCAACTGGGCGGCGATGTCATCATTAAACCGTTGTTCGGCTCCGAAGGCCGCGGCATGGTGCGTGTCAGTGATGCCGAAACCGCGTGGCGCGTTTGCCATGCCGTGGCCAACACGGGCGGCGTGCTTTATCTCCAGGAATTCATTGAACATGATGGTTGGGATGTTCGTGCTTTCGTACTCGGCGATCAGGTGCTAGCCGCCATGAAACGACATAGCGACCACTGGCGCACCAACGTCGCCCAGGGCGCCAGCACCACCCGCTTGCGGCTTAGCGCGTCAGAACAAGAACTCGCCATCGCGGCAGCACGAGTAGTGGGTTGCCCCATCGCCGGCGTGGACTTGTTACATGGTCCGAACGGCTGGCACGTGCTCGAAGTCAACGGCGTGCCCGGCTGGAAAGCGCTGAGTGCCACGTGTGATGAGGACGTGGCCGGGGCCGTTCTTGATTTCATTGCCCAGCGGGTGCAAGCATGACCATCGGCGAATGCGCCCGCTTGGCGTGCATTCTCGAAGCGACCGCGCGTAAACCCGGCAACGTACATCGCGAACGCGATTTTCCCAATCTGACATATCAAGATTTGTTGACAAGCGCGGACGCGATTGCACCAGTGCTGAACGGCGCACCTGATCGCCCCGTTGGTGAGACGGTTCTGGAGTGTATTCGCAGCACTACACGAAACGTAAACAGTAACACCAACTTGGGGATCGTGTTGCTGCTGGCGCCGCTGGCTGCGGGCCCTGATATCGTCAAGACGCTTGATGAATTGACGGTAGATGATGCGATTCACGTTTACGAAGCCATTCGTTTGGCCAAACCGGGCGGGCTTGGGCAAGTCGCCGAGCAGGATGTCGCCGCCACGCCCACGGTGACGCTGAAAGACGCGATGTCGCTGGCCGCCGACCGCGATAGCATCGCCCGGCAATACGTAAACAATTTCGCCGATGTCCTCGAAGGTGCGAAGCACTTTACGAGCCGCCGGGTTTATCCCGGCGGAAGAGAACTGGAAGCCGCGATCATCGACCTTCACCTGCGATTCCTCTCCCGTTTTCCCGATTCACTTGTGCATCGCAAGCGCGGTGAACAAGAAGCGTGCCAACTGCAATCATTGGCGCAGGCCATCCTCGCCGATGCCTCACAATTGCCGGCGCTTGAGGCGTGGTTTGAAGCTGAGTTTCCGCAACGCAATCCCGGCACCACGGCCGATCTGGTGTGCGCTTCCTTATTCGTCGCCTTGCGGCAGAGTATCATCACAGTGTTACCGGATGAAGCATCATGACCGATTCTTACACCATTCGTGTCACCAAGGATTACCTGGTTTTCTGCTCCGGGCACTTCATTACCTACGATGGCCAGAATTGTGAGCGGCTGCATGGGCACAACTATCGCGCATCTTGCGAACTGACGGGCCAGCTTGATGCCAATCATTACTTGTTCGATTTCATCGCGCTCAAGAACCATCTCAAGAAGTTGACCGATCAACTTGATCACCGCATGATGGTGCCGGGGTTAAGCTCATTGATTCAATGCGAAATCCAGGATCGGCAAGTGTTGCTGCGTCATCGTGATCGCATGTGGTCGTTCCCGCGCGAGGATTGCATGATCCTGCCGATTGAGAACACCACGGCCGAGTTGCTCGCCAAACATCTGGCTCATCAATTGTTGGAAATTCTCAAGAAAGAACACAGCTTCGTGCCCGACACGCTGGCGCTCGAAGTGGAAGAGAGCTTTGGCCAGTCAGCAACCTATACTTGGGTCCGGTAACTGCTCCTTGAGCCCGAACACAAGCAAGGCGAAGGGAGATTGAACGCCCTCGCCTTGCTTGCGCTGCGGGCTCACCTCGGTTGAAGCGTGCCTTCGTGCAGGGCGGACGATGTGAGGACGCCGGCGATGCCGAGGCGGGCGAGTTTCATGAGGTCGCCGGGGCCGCGTAGGCCGCCGCCAGCGTATACCTCGCAATCGGGATAGCGTTGCACGCAATGCTCTAACAGTGATTCTGTGCCGACGCCGCGCTCTGCACCGATACGATCCAAATCGATGATGAACAATCTTGCCGGCGCATCGGTGGCAACTTCGCCGGCTTGAGCAAAGACCTGTTCCAACAATCGTTTAGGATCACGTTCTGGCCAATGTGGGGCCACGGCGTCGGCACCGCGCAGGTCCAATGAGAACGCCAGCCGGCGCGAATCCGTGGCACGCAACACTCGTTCCCACGCCTCCGGACCGGCGATTGTCTCCGAGCCGACCACGACGGCCGCTCCGGCTTGCCTCAGTCTCAGTGCATCCGCTGCATCGCGCACGCCGGCATCGACCCAGGGCAGGATTTCGAGTTCAACCAGTCCACGAATCAGGTCCAGGTTAGGTGGTTGGCCTGCGATGGCATCCAAGTCGGCAATGTAGATTTCCTTGCATTGGAAGCGCTCGCGCAGGGCATAGGCGAACGGCAGCGGCTCGCCGGTCGGGCAGAGAACACTCTCGATTGGCTGGTATTTCGACCGGTCGCCGCCGGCCGCTCGCACGACTTCGCCCTTGAGCACATCCATGACGGGCACGATTCGCATGTTCACTTTCTCACGAACTCCGGCCGGGCGGGACGGTTTTTTCTATAACTTATTGAATGGCGGGGGCTTACCCGCTAGTTTAACAGCCCGACCCTGCGCTGGTGCGACAGGGCAGGTAGCCGTATCGACTCGGCGGAGCGCGGTAGTTTTCCTTCGGAGGCGCGTGCGTGGCCATCGTTCAGGTAAAGGACCTCATTGAAGCCGGTGTGCATTATGGGCACCGGGCCAGCCGCTGGAACCCCAAGATGCGGCCGTACATTTACGGCAAACGCAACCTGATCCACATTATTGATCTGAAGGAAACTGTACGCGGCCTGCTGCGGGCGCACAAGTTTGTTGCCCAAACCGTTTCACGCGGCGGTCTCGTTCTTTTCGTCGGCACCAAGCGCCAAGCCCGTGAGATTCTCGAACGTGAATCGGCCCGATGCGGCATGCCCTATGTCAGCGAGCGCTGGCTCGGCGGCTGCCTCACGAACTTCCGCACGATTCGTGGTCGCTTGAAGCGCCTTGCCGAGTTGGAAGCCATGTGGCTGCCGTCCGGCGAAAACCCGGATCGCGTCGACATGACGGCCTACGTCCGCACGATGATGAACGACGCCGGCAAACTTGACCTGACAAAAGCGCCTGAGTCTGCCGAGATTCGCCGCTACTCCAAGAAGATGGTCAGCACGCTGAGCCGTGAGTTGTCGAAGATTCGCCGCAACCTTCTCGGCATTCGCAACATGAATCGGCTGCCCGACGCTGTGATCTTTATCGATCCGAAGCGGGAAGAGATCGGCCTCAAAGAAGCCAAGCGCATGGGTCTGGCGACGTTGGCGTTGATCGATACCGACAGCGATCCGGACCTGGTTGATTTGCCAATCCCGGGCAACGATGACAGCTTGCGATCCATTGAATTGGTCGTGTCGCGGTTGTGCGATGCCGTGCTCGAAGGCAAGGCGGCATTGTCACCGGAACAGGCGGCCAACCAATATCGGCCACGAACACCGCCGACGCCGTTAGGCTCGCCGCCGTCTCCGCCGATGGCCGCTGCCGTGCAGTAACCCCGAACAAACCGCCTGCCGACCGTGTCTCCGGGAGAAGGAGACCGCCAGTACGAATATGGGTACGCCGATGAGCAACATTTCCGCTACCGCCGTCCGCGAATTGCGTGACCGCACCGACATGCCGATGATGAAGTGCAAAGCCGCGCTGGAGAAAGCCGGCGGCGACATGGACAAAGCCATGCTCATCCTCCGCGAGGAGGGGGCCAAGTTCCTCGGCGGTGAAAAGGGTGCCCGCGAAACTGCCGAAGGCCGCGTCGCCATCTTTTGCGACAACGATGCTAAAGTTGGCGCCATCGTCGAGATTCGCTGCGAGTCGCCATCGGTCGTGAAGAACGACCGCTTCGTCGCGCTGGGCAACGACATCGCGAAGCATGTGGCGTTGAAGAACCCGCCCACCGTCGAAGCGCTGATGACGCAACCGTTCTGCGACGACGCCAACAAGACAGTGATGCAGCGGCTCGAAGATGTCGTCGGCCTGATTCGCGAGAACATGCGGGTGGCGCGGTTCGTCCGTTTCCCCGGCGTGTGCGGCTCGTACATCCACCACGATGGCGCCAACGGCGTGTTGCTGCAAGTCTCCGGCGAGGGGACGCCCGACCAGGAACTGCTCCGCGATATCTGCGCTCACGTCGTAGCACTGAAGCCGGCGTACATGAAGTCGAGCGAGTTGCCTGCCGACGTGATGGAACGCGAAAAGACATTTGCCCGGCAGCAAGCCGACCAACAGGCGGCGGGCAAACCCGCCAACGTGGTGGACAAGATTGCCGAAGGCAAGTTCAACACCTGGCTCAGCGAAAACGTGCTGCTCGATCAACCGATCGCCAACCAGGGTAAGTACGGCAAGAAGTCCGTGGGCCAGCTTCTGACGGAAGCCAAGCTGCAAGCCGAAAAGTTCGTCCGCCTCAAGGTGGGCGAAGTCTAATTCAATTGAATCGATAGGGGAAGGTTTCGATGCCTCACACGAAGTCGGCCGAGAAGCGTCATCGTCAATACGAAAAGGGCCGACTGCGGAACAAGGGCCGCATTCGTGCCATCACCAAGCAGTTGAAGGCCTTCGACGCCACCGTCAAGACCGGCGATGCGGCCGCTTTGCAGAAGGCTTATAACGAAGCCGCCGGCAAGCTCGACAAAGCGGCCGCCAAGCGCACCATTCACCCGAACGCCGCCGCCCGCAAGAAGTCGCAGTTGGCAAAAAAGCTGCTGGCGAAGAAGACTGCTAAGGTCTAGCCGAAGAAAAAAGCAAACGACGGTGGAGTCCTTCCGCCGTCGTTCACTTCGCGGATAGCCGTAGACGCATTATTGAATGTAAGCGATTTGGGCGCGGGTCAAGGCGCCGCCTTCGCCGGGGTCGGCGAACGACACTTGCGTGCGCTTGCCCGGCTCAACAGTAATCGTTTCCGTCTTTTCGATCATTTTGCCGCTACGTTCGACTTCCATGCGAATCGTGTAGTTGTATTTTGAGCCGGGCGCCAAATCGGGAGTGCGGAACGCGCGGGTGGTTCCCGTTAGAGTCATCAGGTGTTTTTCGACATACAAGCGCGCGTCGGCCGGGAGGTTGACCACCACGGTCGCCTGATTCGCGGGCACGGTCGCATCGGCCGCTTGTGGCGGCGGACCCATCGGCAACTGGTTCGGCATATTCAGCGGCGGCACCGAGTTCATCACGTTGCCTTGCGGCATGGAGTACGGCATCGCATCGGTAGACATGCCATAAGGATTCATAGGCATCGTGCCATAGCTGTTCATTGGCATGGAGGCGTATGCGCCCATTGGCATTTCATAGCCCGAGGATGACATGCCGTAACCACCCATGGAATAGCTGCCTTGGCAACCGCCCATGCAACTTCCCATGCAACCGCCGTAGCAACTCATGGAGCCGTAGCAGCCATTGCATCCGCCGCAACAGCCGTTGCAGCTGCCGGAGCCAAACGCATTGGAAAAGAAGTCGCGAATGCCGAGGAAGCCGTAGCCTCCGCAACACCCCTGGCAGCCTGTGCAGCCAGCGCACCCATAACAACTGCCGCCGTTGCAGCCTTGACAGCCGCCGAGGCACGATTCGCCCCCGCGGTTAAACAAACCGCCGAATGCCGGGGCGGGAGTTCCCGTCGTGAGCATGGCGGCAACCACGATGCTGTACATGTTAAGTTTCTCCGCGTAGGTCGAGTCTTTCGATCAGGTAGACAGGATAAGCTGGCGAAGGGGTGGCAATCGAGTAGATATTGGCGATTAGCAAAGAGAATTGTAGGTCAGCCCGGCGCAAATGCGCCAGAGTTTACCGAGTCGGCAGCGTCGGCTTACACGGTTCACACGGTGTGTCCCGCAGGAATGGTGTGCCGGCGCGGCGACCGACCCGTTATAATCCCGGAAACCGTCCTTTCGACCACCGGAGCCGGTCTATGAACCGCTGGAATCTCGCCTGGCTCGTCAGCATCCCCACCATCATCGTGACCGGTCTGGTCTTCGCCTACAGTGCCCCGGTGGGACGGGAGCATCAGGAAGACTACGAATTGATCCGGCTGTTCGCGGAAGTCGTGAACGCGGTCGATCAGAACTATGTCCGCGAATTGGACGCCAAGAGCCGGCGTGAACTCGTTGAAAACATGATCGAAGGCGGCTTGGAGCGACTCGACCCGCACACCAACTATTTCAACGAACGCGAACTCCAGCAGTTTCGCATCAAGAGTCGGGGCAAGTTTGGCGGCATCGGCATCAGCGTGTTGCGCGACCAGAACAACAAAGGTTTGCTGGTGACCAGTCCGATTGCCGGCACTCCGGCTTACGAGGCTGGCATTCAACCCGGCGATATCATCACCCAGGTCAATGGCGTATCTCTTGAGAGCAAGCGATCCAGCGATGCGATTGAATTAATCCTCGGCGAGCCGGGCACGCCGCTGACGCTGACGGTCTTGCGCGACGGTGAAGCCGAACCGATTCAAGTGCCGTTGAAGAGGGCGACCATCGAGGTACCCACGATCGTCGGTGACGTCCGCAAGACCAGCGATCAACGCGAATGGGACTTCTTCATCGATAAGGACAAAAAGATCGCCTACGTCCGTGTTCTCGAGTTCGACGAACCGACAACAGCCGAGCTGCGGAAGGTACTTGAAGAGTTGCAAGTTCAGGGCATCAAGGGATTGATCCTCGACTTGCGCGCGAACCCCGGCGGCTTACTGAAGAGTGCCGTCGAGATTTCCGACATGTTCCTGACTTCGGGTGCGATTGTCAGCACGCACCGCCGCCGGTCCGAAGACAATGAGACCTTCAGCGCCAAACCCGGCAACGATCTTCTCGAGCCGGCTGCCGATCATCCGATTGCCGTGTTGATCGATCACTTCAGCGCCAGCGCCAGTGAGATCGTCGCGGCCGCCCTGCAGGACCACAATCGCGCCACCATCATTGGCGAACGCAGTTATGGCAAAGGCAGCGTGCAGAGCTTTCACACTCTTGAAGGCCGCAAAACGGCGCTGAAAATAACCATCGCCAGTTACTCGCGGCCCAACGGCAAGAATATTCATCGGTTCCAGGAGGCGCGGGAAGCGGATGATTGGGGTGTCCGGCCCAGTCCCGGCTTCGAGATTGTGTTGAATGACAAGGAACGCAAGGAGTATTTTGAAGGTAGGCGTTTTCGGGACATTGTCGCGGGCAAGACCGGCAACGTTCCGGAAAAGCTGCGCGAGAAAATGGAAGCCCCATTCACGGACAAAGTGCTGGATAAAGCCCTCGAACACATCCGCGAACAACTCGCCAAGACGACCGCGGCCGAATGAATGAGCCGGCCGTTCTTTTTGAAGACAATCACTGCCTAGCGCTGGCCAAGCCCGGCGGGTTGTTGACGCAAGGACTGCCCGTGGGTCTGCCGACTCTCTGGGCCTGGGCACGCGACTACATTCGCATCAAATACGACAAGCCGGGCAACGTTTATCTTGGCGTGCCGCACCGGCTGGATCGACCGGTTTCGGGCGTCGTCCTTTTTGCCAAGTCATCTAAAGCTGCCGCGCGATTGGCCGAGCAGTTCCGCGAGCGACAAGTCACCAAGGTGTATTGGGCATTGGTTGACGGAATCGTGATGCCGACAACTGGCGTGTGGCAAGACTGGCTCCACAAGATTCAGGATGAAGCCCGCGCTGAAATTGTGACCGAGGGTTCACCGGATGCTCGTCGAGCCGAGACGGCCTATCGCGTGCTGGAACAGCGAGCCGCGACCACACTACTCGAAATGTCGCCGCATACGGGCCGGATGCATCAACTGCGAATTCAAGCGGCCTCACGCGGTTGGCCCATTCTCGGTGACGTGCTGTATGGATCGAAAACGTCCTTCGGGCCACCGGCCGAGTTGCCGCGCGATCGGCTCATTGCCCTCCATGCCCGTTCGCTGACGTTTCTGCATCCGATCAGTTACGAACCGCAAACTGTGGAAGCGCCATTGCCCGATTACTGGAATATGGCCGCCAACGAAGTATCGTGAATAGCAAGAAACATCCTTCAGAGGTACACACGATGAACCGCCGTGAAATGCTCGCCGTGACCGGCGCCGCCCTTTTGGCCAAGCCCGCTTTCGCCCACGTGGCCGATGGCTTCACGCTGCCGGCCCTGCCCTACGCCGTCGATGCGCTGGAACCACACATCGACGCCAAGACCATGGAGATTCATCATGGCAAGCATCACAAAACTTATGTGGACAATCTCAATAAGGCTCTCGAAGGCACCGAATGGCTGAAGAAGCCGATCGAAGATGTCCTGAAAAACGTGAAGTCGCTGCCGGAAGCCAAGCAGCAAGCAATCATCAACAACGGCGGCGGGCATTACAACCACAGCATGTTCTGGCAGATCATGGCCAAGAACGGCGGCAAGCCGTCGGATGACTTTTTGAAGGCGTGGGGTGCCGATCTCGATTCACTCAAGAAGGCCGTCAAGGAAACGGCGCTGGGCCAGTTCGGCAGCGGCTGGGCATGGGTTGTGTGGGATGCCAAGGAAAAGAATGTGTCTGTATTGCCCAGCGCGAACCAGAATACGCCGTTGACCGACGGCCGCTTTCCCATCTTCGGTGTGGACGTGTGGGAACATGCCTATTACTTGAAATATCAAAACAAACGCGCCGATTATGTCGACGCCTGGTGGAATGTCGTCAATTGGGAAGCGGTGCAAGCCCGGCTGAAGGTGGCGATGAAGGCGTGATGCGGTGACGCGCTCCGCTTCGGAGTACCTTCGCGTCGCGGCTAACCGCGCTTGGCCCAGCGCAGTTTCGCCGAGCGTGAGCGCGGGTTGGTTTGGCGCTCGTTGTAGCTGGCGCGGATGGCTTCGTCGGCAACGGATGCATACACGCCGGTGCGCTGGCCATCGCGGAACGATTGTTTGACCAGGCGATCCTCGCCGCTGTGAAATGAGATCACGGCAACGCGGCCACCGGGCTTTAGCGCGGCTGGCAATGCCCGCAATAACTCCGTCAGATTCGCTAGCTCACGGTTAACCAGAATTCGCAGAGCTTGATAGGCGCACGCCACCGGTCGATACTTCAATTGCCAAGGCTTAACAAGTTTGCCCACCGGCGCGGGCGGCGGCGGGACATGTTTAACAATCATTTCCGTGAGTTGTTCCGTCGTTGTCGGCGGCGACTGCGCGATCACACTGGCCAACTTCTCCGCGGCTTGCGGCCCAAACTCGTCGAAGTCGCCCAGCTCGCGCAAAGCCTTGGCCAGATCATCGACTGACATCGTGGGCAGTAATTCCGAAACCGGCCGACCCCGCTTCGGGTCCATGCGCATATCCAGCGGTCCTGGCCGACGGTATGAAAAGCCACGGCCCGGATCATCAATCTGCATGCTCGATACGCCGAGGTCGGCCAATACCACGTCCCCGCCCTCTGGCAGCAACCGCGCCATGCCGGCAAAGTTTGTCGCATGAAGCTCGAAGTTTTCGCCGATTGTCGCTAGTGTAGTTCGGGCAGGTTCGAGGTTCGCTGGATCAAGATCACTGGCAATGAGCCGGCCGGTGGGGCCGACACGCTTTAGCAACTCGACGGCGTGACCCGCTGCACCGAGCGTGCAATCAACGGCTATCTCGCCCGGCTTCGGGTCGAGCGCTAGCATCACTTCAGCCAGCATGACGGGCACGTGCCCGCCGTCAGGTGTAGAGCGGAAAGCCATACTGCGATGATAGTTGTTTTGCCGCCGGCGTGGCGGTTCGCTTGATGGGGTTACCGTGTCGTAGCCGTTATGGTAAAAATTGAGCAGGAGAACTTCTATCGTGGAGACGCGCGCAATGGAGGCCAACGGCGAACTGACACCGCCGGCGAATCTGTATCAATCGCCATTTCAACGGCATAAGACGCGCGAGGTCGCGGTGGGCGGCGTCGGCATCGGCGGCGACAACGACATTCGCGTCCAATCGATGACCGTGCCGGACACGCATTTGCTCGATCAGTTGTTGCCGCAGATTCACGCGTTGGAAGAGGCCGGCTGCGAACTGATCCGCGTCACCGTGCCGAAAGCGGAAGACGCCGCCGTGCTGGGCGAAATCAAGAAGCACATGCGCGTGCCGCTGATTTGCGACATTCATTTCGATTACAAGATGGCGCTGGCAGCTCTCGATCATTCGGTGGACAAGATTCGCATCAACCCCGGCAACATCGGCGGCATGGATCGCTTCCGCCAGGTCTTGCGCAAGTGCAAAGACAAGGGTGTGCCGATGCGCATCGGCGTGAACGCCGGCAGCCTCGAACGCGAATTTGCCATGAAATACGGCTACCCCTGTCCGCCAGCCATGGTCGATTCGGCGATCCGTTATATCGAGATTGCGGAGAGCGAAGGTTATCACGACATGATCGTGTCGTTGAAATCATCGGATGTCCGTACCGTCGTCGAAGCGTACCGCTTGTATGCCAAGCAAGCGAATTACCCGACACACATCGGCGTCACCGAAGCGGGCAAGCCGCCGTATGCGACTTTGAAGTCCGCTTGCGGCTTAGCGCCCATATTGCTGGACGGCATCGGCGACACCATCCGCGTCAGCCTGCTTGGCGACCCGGTTCCAGAAGTGGCCGCATGCTTTGACATTCTGCAAGCGACGGGCCGGCGCGTGCGCAAACCCGAAATCATTGCCTGCCCGACCTGTGGCCGACTGGCAATTGACCTGGAAAAGATCATCGCCGAACTGGAGCATCGTCTTGAAGGCAAGAAAACGCCGGTCAAGATCAGCGTGCTGGGCTGTATCGTCAACGGTCCTGGCGAAGCGCAGGAGGCCGACATTGGCATTGCCGCTGGTAATGGCAAGGGCGTGATCTACCGCAACGGCGAAATTGTCCGCCATGTGTTGGAAGAAGATATGGTCGATGCATTGATGGATGAGTTGAAGAGTTGGGAAGCCAATCAAGTTGAACGAGTCGACCAAAAGCTGAACGGCCGAAAGCGATTGCCGGTAGTCGCGTCGGTGTGAGCGGTTTGGCCGCAGGATAACGTGCTGCATGGCTGAACCTGAGCATACTGGCTCCTCGCCAACTCGACGATCCGTGTCTTCGGCGGATATGTCGGGAGCAACCCAGACGCTGGGTGATGCGCCTGTTCCGGAACCGTTGACACCTCTCCACGATGCTCCCACCAAACAGGCGCAGACAACCGGCAACGATGCACCAACTATCGGAGCCGCGCCCGTCGTGCCGGGGTACCAAATCCTTGGCGAGCTTGGTCGCGGCGGCATTGGCGTTGTTTACAAAGCCCGGCAAGTCGCGCTGAATCGAATCGTGGCGCTGAAGTTCGTTCGCGGAAGCGAGATTCGGGCCAAAGATCAAGTGCGCTTTCAGGCCGAAGCCGAGGCGGCCGCGGCGCTGCAACACCCGAACGTCGCGCAGATTCACGAGATCGGCAACTGCGATGGTCGACCGTTCCTATCGTTGGAGTATTGCAGTGGCGGCAGCCTCACCGGGCGCTTGCAACGCGATTTGATGACGCCCAATGATGCGGCCAAGGCCGTAGCCACATTGGCCGGCGCGATCCAGGCCGCGCACGATCACGGCATTCTTCATCGTGACCTCAAGCCCGATAACGTGTTGCTTGCCAGCGATGGTACGCTAAAGATCACTGACTTTGGCCTGGCCAAACGCTTCGACCCCGGTTCCGGTCAAGCGACACCCGGGATTACTCATGCAGGCACCATTCTCGGTACGCCCAGCTACATGGCGCCGGAACAGACCGAAGGACATGCGGACCGGCTCTCGGATGTCTATTCACTTGGCGCAATTCTCTACGAGTGTTTGACGGGTCGACCGCCGTTTCGCGGTGCCTCCACGATCGACACGATGCTCGCCGTCGCCAGTGAAGAGCCATTGCCGCCGTCGAAGCTGGTGAAGTTGCCGCGCGAGCTGGAAGCGATCTGCCTCAAATGCCTCGAAAAGATACCGCTCAGGCGTTACGAGTCGGCAACCGAATTGGCGACCGATTTACAGCGCTTCCTTGATGGCGAACCCACGCTGGCTAAGCCGCTCACGGCGTGGGAGCGGACCATCAAGTGGGCCAAACGTCGGCCGGCGGTGGCCTCATTGATCGGAATGGGCATCTGGAGTTTGTTCGCGTTGTCCGGCCTGAGTGTGGGATTGTGGCGTGCCGAACGTAAGGCGGAGTCGGCACGGCTCCGCGCTGTCGGCACATTGGGAATTGCGCTCGGCGCGGTGGACGATCTTCTGGAGCAAGAAGACCTGCCGGGTGCCGGCGACCCGGAAGTGCAGCGGCAGGCTATGCTCGATAGTGTCAGTCGATCGTTGGACAAATTGGGCCAGTATTCCGGTGATAGCCCGGAACTCATCGCGCGGGGAGCGAAGGCATATCTGCGCCGTGGCCGGCTCTTGGTGGACGTCGGAAAGCTCGATGAGGCGGCAGCCGAATACGGTAAAGCGATCGCGCTCTGTCATGAGCAACTGAAGCAACATGACAATGACATTGCCTGGCGCCGCGAACTCGGCACGGCATTCAACCGACTCGGCGGCGTCCACGATCGCGCGGGCAAGGTCGCGGAAGCCACGGCGTCATTCCTGGCCGCGGAAGACATTCGCCGGAAGCTGGTGCAAGAGGCCAACCAGCCCGACGACGAACATGACGTTGCCGTGACGATGTACAACCGCGCCGGTTTGGACGCGGAACACAACAAGAATACCACGGCCGCGGAAGCCCTTTTCGAAGACTCACGCCAGCTGCTTGCCGATCTCCTGACTCGATTGCCGGATAACGCGAAGTACAAGAATTCACTGGCCCAGAACCGCTTTAACTTCGGACGTTTGTTGAGCCTTCAGGATAGCCGAGCCGATGGTGCAATTGATGCCACAGACAAAGCGAGACGACTATGGCAGGCGTTGACTGATCAGAATCCATTGAACACGCTGTATCAGACGAAACTCGCTTCGTGCAATGCCGAGCTGGCCCGTATGTATCAACTGCGCAATGACCCGGCGGCTGCGTACGATCATTCGACGGCGGCGGTCGCCAGTTGGCGCGAGGTGGTGAAGCGGCATCCGAAAGTGACGACATTTCAGGGCATGTTCGGCATCGCCTGCATGAGGCTCGGCCAGGTGAATGCCGAGAATCACACCATCGAGCAGCGCATTGGTCTGCTCGAAGAAGCGGTGCAGGCATTGGCGGCCGTGCAGAACCTTCCCGAGTATCGACCCCACACGGCCGATGCTTATTTGGCGCTGGCCCGAGCTTGTCAGTTGATTGGTTCGACAGACACGGCCCGTGTCGCATTCGATCAGGCGGTGGCCCGCTATGCCGAGTTGGCCAAGCACAACCCCGCCAACGTCAACTATCGTGATCACCTCAACACGGCGCGGAAAGAGCGGGCAGCTCTACCCAACAACGATGCGTAGAAACTACCTCGTGGCACGCCCCAATCGTAACCGGTTCAAGTCGCGCCACAATCACACCCGATAGTTCCGATACGCCCGGACTGCGCCAGTCCGACACGGAGGTGGGAACGGATGCGCCGACAACTGCTTGCTGGAATGTCCGCGATTTGCCTCGTTGCCACAAGCGCTAGCGGTCAATCGCCAATCGTCGCCGAGCAAACACCACCGCCGGTGCAACCGTCGCCGCAACCGCCCACAACGGTTCGGCCGCCAGCGACAGCGCCGCCCGTCCGGCCAACACCGCCGCCGGCTACCGACCCGCGCATGCAAGCGGCACCGTCGCAGCCGTTCGACATGTCGAATCAGCCGGCACCGCTGACACGAGCCGCTCCGCGCATGATCGGCGACTTCCCGGGTTACTTTGGTACCAGCTTCGTCACAGTTCAGTCGTTTCTTTCAGCCGGGCCGTTTCCAAATGGCCTAGTCATCGGCAATCCCAACACGACACCCACCGGTGCGGTCGTCGTGATCCCGCGCGGTGGCAGCGTTCCAAATTTTGCCCAGATCGACGAGACCTATCGTTTCGCCGCGTTGTCGCTGGGGCGCGGTGCATTCAAGATTGCCGAGAACGAGGCGGTGCAACCGCAGGACCGCGTTTATGTGACGTACAACTACTTTCACCAGGTGCCGAACCGACTACTGGCTTCCGGCGGATTCTTGACGCTGTTGCCCAACCCATTGGTGACCGGCGCGCCGGGTCCGTATGTGCTTCGTGATACTTTGAATTCCACGCTGAACTCCGGAACCGTGGCGGGCCAGCCCAGTACGCTCACCACTCCGATGTTATCCGCGACCAACATTCACCGCGAGACTCTTGGCTTCGAGAAGACATTCCTGGACGGCAGTGCTTCGTTCGGCATGCGGCTGCCGTTCCTGCAATCGGACCAGTCGGCTTCCACGCCGTTCGACGCCGGTCGGCTGCAAGCCTTTGCGCCATTTCCAACGACCGGCAATACCTTGGGGGGCGGCAGCACTTTTAACTCGTCCCGCGTCGGTGACCTGACTATGATCCTGAAGTACGCCTTCATCAACGATCCCGAGGCCGAACGCGTGGCGTCCGGCGGTCTTGTCGTGACCGCACCGACGGGCGGCGGCATCCCGCTCGCCGATGGTTCGAAGCTCTATTCCACGTTGTTACAGCCCTGGGTTGGCGTGTATCAGGCCTGGGATCGCCTGTTTGTTCACGGCTTCACGTCAATCGCGTTCCCGACCGACGACCGCGACCTGACGATTTCGTTCAGCGATATCGGCGTCGGCTATTTCGCGTACCAGAATCCGGACGCATGGTTGAGTTCCATTACGCCGACCATTGAGTGTCACGTCAACATCCCTTTCGAAAATTCCCGCGACTCCGGCATCAGTGCGTCGGACGTGGTGGTGTTGACAGGCGGGTTGCACTTCGGCATCGGCCGCCGCACGACGCTCACCTTTGCGGGCGGGACACCGATCACCGGCCCGCGGCCGGATCAATTCGAAGCCACCGTACAGTTGAACTGGGGCTTTTGACGCAGACTGTCGTTTGATTCGATTCGTTTAACCAACCCGACATTGCCACATTGTGCGCAGGTTGTTGTCCATGCGCTACTCCGGCCCGATAATGCTGTTATCGGCCCCGGAGTGCGTGCAATAGCATGGCTATTTCATTTCAATGCCCCAGTTGCCAGAAGTCCTACAAGGTCAAAGACGAGCTCGCCGGCAAAAGAGCGCCATGTACGCAATGTAAGGTCGTGATGACCGTGCCCCGGCCGACGGTGTCCGTCGAAGAATCGCACGCCGTGGAAGCCATGGCGACGGCGGCCCTTGTTGAAGGCTCAAAGCAACACGAGGCCCTGGCAGCCACCGTCGATACCGCCATCAAGGTGGAATGCGAATACTGCTTCGAGATGGTTGAATATCCGCTGGAGAAAGCCGGCAAAAAGGCTCCTTGCCCGTCGTGTCGGCGCATCGTCACGGTTCCCGTGCCGGCATCGGGTGCACCGCAAAAAGACTGGCGTGAGGTCAAAGGCTCCATCACGATGGCCCGGAAGGATGATGAGGCCGCTCCGGAAGGCGCGTGGGGCAACACTCAGTTACAGCAGCAGATCGTTAGCCGCGATGCATTGTTGGAAGCCAAGGTCATCGTCGACCGTAAGACGCGGATGGCACCGGATCGAAGTAACCTCTACATCGGCTTGGCGATTGCCTCGCTGGTCCTCACCGCCGGCGGCTTTTACTTCTATCGCGGCAAGGCCGCGGATGACCGGCGCATGGGCTTTGTCGCCGATGCGCTGAAAGGCATTAAGACGCTGCCGCCGGGTTGGCCGGCCGCTGTCTCGACCGCAGCCGGCGAGTTCTATCTGCATGAACCTGCTCCCGACTTGAAAGCCGGTGTCAAACAGCTTCAGGAAGCGCGGTCGGCCATTCGCCAGGCCGATACGCCAACGGACAAAGTCGGCTTGCTGGCGGCGTTAGTTCAAGTTCAGGCGGACTTGGTCGGCGACGACGCAAAGATCGACGCCAAGCAGGCTCTTGAATGGGATACAGTGAAGCGCGAACTGAGGCAGACCTTGCAAATCTGCAAGGAACTGCCACGCGAGGATGGTTGGCTGGTGCTGGAAGAACTGACGCGCAAATTGCGTTCGGCGGGTCAGAAGCAGCCATTAATTGTCGGATTGGCTCCCGATGCGCTGCCGACGGAAGCGGACCGGGCCGACGCGCTGGCATGTGTCGCGCTGATGTTGCATGCCATCAAGGATCCCGCGGCGGACAAAGTGGCCGATGATCTCATCCAATCGGTATCGGGCGAAGGCGGAGCGTCGCCTCGCTTTGTCGCACTCTTGGTCGCTCGCAACCAAGTGGCCAAGGCAAGGCAAATCATCCCCGAACCAGTTGGCGATGATCCAACGCTGTTGGCTCGATTGGCCTATGCGGAAGGCTACGCCCGCGCCGGCGATGTGGAAAAGGCTCGTAAAGTTGCCATGTTAAATGGCTCGGTGGAACACAAGTCGGCGGCGTTGGCTATGCTCGCTGACGCCGCATTGGAAATGGGTGATCCTGGTGAGTTACAAGCGGCCGTTGCCTTCGTCGCTGAGCAAGGAAAGACATTCACATTGCCAGCATGGGCCGTGATGAGACTGGGCCGGGCGTGCGGCCGTGCGGGCAAGGCAGACCTCGCCCGTCAACTGGCCGAGAATGTGAAGTTGCCGACCGTCACGCCGTGGCTGCACCTTGCCGCACTGCAAGCCGAACTTCGCTCCGCCACCAACAGTCTTGATGCTGGGCAAGTGAAAACCGGCGACAAATCAGCCGCCCAAGCGTGGGCCTGGATCGCGCTGGCGCGGCACAATGCTAAGGTGACTCGGGGTGATCCGGGCCATATGTTGAGCGCGTGGCCAAGTGACCACGCCAAGATAGCTGGTGCCGCCGGGTCCGCTCTCGGGATCCAAGACCGCAAGTAATATCGCAATTCGCGAAGGAGACGGCGACATGACGACGACCGCCAGGCAGGCCGCCATGCAGGCAATTGCCACCGCGCAGTACCATCTGCAGAACGTATCGTTCAAAGAACAACGGATCATCGACACGTTTGGCGAAAATGTCTTCAGCGAATCTGTTCAGCGCGAGATGTTACCCAAACCCATCGCCCGCGCACTTCAGAAAACGATCCGCCTCGGCGATCCGCTCGATCCGCACATTGCCGACGCTGTCGCCAACGCGATGAAGGATTGGGCGTTGTCCAAAGGTGCAACTCACTTTACGCATTTGTTTCAACCGATGACGGGGTTGACCGCCGAGAAACATGATAGCTTCGTCACTCCAACCGGTGATGGCCGAGCTATCGCCGAGTTCTCCGGCAAAGAGTTGGTCCGTGGTGAGCCGGACGCTAGTTCATTTCCCTCCGGCGGCATCCGCGCGACGTTTGAAGCGCGCGGTTACACCGCGTGGGATCCGACCAGCCCCGCTTTCATCTTCGAAAGTCCAAACGGATCGACGCTCGTCATTCCCACGGCCTTCGTCAGTTGGACCGGTGAAGCGCTCGACACCAAGACGCCGTTACTGCGTTCCATGGAGGCATTGTCCAAGCAAGCGATGCGCATCCTCCACCTGTTCGGCAAAACAGAAGTCAAGAAAGTCTTCGCCACGGTCGGTCCGGAGCAAGAGTATTTCCTGATCGACAAGAATTTCTATTACGCCCGGCCCGACCTCATCGCCGCCGGGCGGACGCTATTCGGCACCTCCCCGCCCAAAGGGCAGGAGATGGAAGACCAGTATTTTGGCTCCATCCCGGAACGGGTGTTGGCCTACATGGCGGATTGCGAGGCCCAGTTATTCAAACTCGGTGTGCCCATCAAGACACGGCACAACGAGGTTGCTCCGAGCCAATACGAAGTCGCACCGACGTTCGAGGATGCCAACCTCGTCACCGATCATCAGATGCTCACGATGGAAGTGCTGCGCCGCACCGCGCCCAAATACAGCCTGGCGTGCCTATTCCATGAGAAGCCCTTTGCCGGCATCAATGGCACGGGCAAGCATAACAACTGGTCGATGGCCACCGATGCGGGCGAAAACTTGCTCAACCCTGGCGAAACGCCGCACGACAATGCTCAATTCCTCGTCTTCTGCGTCGCCGTCATTCGCGCGGTCGCCAAGTATTCGGAGTTGTTGCGCGTCTCCGTCGCTCACGCGGGAAATGATCACCGGCTCGGTGCCAACGAAGCACCACCGGCCATTGTGTCGATCTTCCTCGGTGAGCAACTCGAAGACATCATTAATCAGATCGAAGCCGGCACCGCCAAGTCGACCAAGGCCGGCGGCCTGATGGAGATTGGTGTTGGCGTGCTGCCCAAGTTACCCAAGGACGCCGGCGACCGCAACCGCACCAGCCCGTTCGCCTTCACCGGCAATAAGTTCGAGTTCCGCGCCGTCGGCGGCTCCCAATCCATTGCGGGGCCAAACACGATTCTCAACACCATCGTTGCCGAGTCGTTGGACTTCATGGCAACTGCATTGGACGGTGCCATCAGCCAGGGCAAAGATCTCCATCGAGCAATTCAAGATCTGCTACCGGGCATTATCCGCGAATCGAAGAAGGTAATCTTCCACGGCGACGGCTACTCGGCCGAGTGGCACGCGGAGGCCGAGCGTCGCGGTCTGCCCAATTGTAAAAACACCGTCGATGCCCTGCCCGTGCTTCTGCGCTCCGAGACGACCGCGCTGTTTCGCAAGTACAGCGTCTTCAGCGAACGCGAATTGCAGAGCCGGTACACCATTCTGTGCGAAAACTACATCAAGACCATCACGGTCGAGGCTCGCCTGACCGCGATGATGGCCAAGACGATGATCCTGCCGGCCGCCCTGCGATACCAATTGGAAGTCGCCAGCGCTGTCACCGCCACCCGTGCCGCCGGTGTCGATAACACGCCGCAACAAGAGATGTTGAAGTCGTTGACGATCATGATGAACGAATTTCAGCGCGCCACTGCCGACCTGGAACATGCGCTGGCGCATCAGGCGAGCGGCGAGCTTTTGGACCATGCCAAGCACTCACGCGATAAGGTCGTGCCGGCGATGAATGCCGTCCGCGTCCTGAGCGACCGGCTGGAAAACGTGATTGCCGACGATTTGTGGCCGTTACCCACGTATCGGGAAATGCTGTTTATCAAGTAGTTTTTCGCACTGTTCCGGTTCCTTTTGCATCCGGTCGCACCTTGACCTAGACTTGGGACAGCATTTGGACCCCGGCGGCGGCGCGCCTGTGTCGTTGTGAGGGTTACCCCCAAAATGTGATGCGGTAATGAACACTCAACAATTCCCTTCATTAATCAACGCGACGGAGCCGCCGGCCACCGACGACGACCTGCCGATCACGGTGCCGATCCGCATGATGACACGCGCCGCCGGTACGATGGAAATGCGCGTGGTGACCGACCGCCGCGCACCCAACGACGTAGCAGCTGATGCCGAAATTCTCAACACACCGATTGCAAACATCGCCAATCGACCTTCGTTGGCCGTGGCATTGGCGGAATCGCGCCTGATCGCCGGCGCGTGCGACAGTACGGATGGCGACACGGCCGAAGACTTGGTCCAGCCGGGCGTCCGCCCACGTTTGCGTGTTGTTCGTGGCAGAAAACTCAATGCCGAATACACGATCAGCGACGGGCCGAACTTCATCGGCCGCCGCGATGATCATCCCATCGCCATTGACTTGGAAGACCAGGAACCTGCTGAACGCATTTGGACGAGTCGCAAACATGCCGTGCTTCACTTCGTTGATGGATCGCTGGAAATCGAAGACTTGAACTCATTGAACGGCACCTTCGTGAATCGCATCCGCCTTGCTCCAGGCGATCGCCGGTCGCTCAGCATTAACGACATTGTTCAGGTCGGCACGATTCAGTTGCGCGTAGTTGTGTGACCCTTCACGCACAGGAAAGGCCAATGTCCGCCGTCCTCACCCTTGATTTCCCCCGACCAGCAGTCGATACGCCGCCGTTGTTGGCCGGGCGGTATCAGCTCGATCGACTCGTGTCGAATCGTTGCGGATTGGCGCGTTACCTGGCGAAGGACCGTTCGACCAAGTTCGCCCCCTATGTGCAGTTGATCCGCGAAAAGCAGCCGGTGGGTGGCGACCCGCCGTTGCCCGGCGACGGATCCATTTGGCCCAGCCTCGCCTGGGAAGAACGGCTGCGCTCCAAATGCAAGCACATGGGATTACCGCGAGTACTCGGTCGATTTCAGGATGGCGACTATGCCTACTTAGCCTTGGAATTGCCAAAGGGCGTGAATCTCTGGGATGCCTGGGACGATGCCGACTGGCCGACTGCCGAGAAGTTCGGTTGGCTCATTCAACTTGCTGATTTATTGCAAGTACTGCACGCGGCCGGGGCCATTCTCGAGGAGTTGCGACCCGACCAGGTTCTGCTGACGCCCGCAGGCCAAGTCGTGCTCACGGATACCGGCAATCTATTGCCATTGCCGCTGCCCCGCGATGTGCCGCTGGTGCCGACGTGTTGCACGCCACCCGAATTGACCACCGGTGCCTGGATTGACGCCCGATCCGATCTGTTTTGTTTTGGATCCCTCATCTACTCATTGTTGCTCGGCCGCGAGCTATCAGATCTCGATTTTCATTCGCCTGGCGTGCCGAAATCGTACATCGAACGGTTTCCAGCAGCCCATCCACTCCTAGGCCGCTTGCTTAGCAAGACTTTCGTCGCCGATGTGAATCGCCGCTTTCCCACATCAGACGGCGTGGCGACCGATCCCACCGGGTTCGGCGAACTTATCGCATTGTTGGAGCAATGCCAGCGTTCACTCGGCAGGGTCCGTCTCGAAACGGCGTCGTGGTCAACCACGGGCATGGTCCGCAGCGGCAACGAAGATGCCTTCGCCGTATTGCAGACGTCGGTCGGCCGCCAAGACGAATTGGAAGACTACGCCCTCGTTCTGGTTGCCGACGGCATGGGCGGCAGCGAAGCCGGTGAAGTGGCTGCAGCACTGGCCGTGAAATCGCTCTACGAGACTCTGGCATCCGAAGCGCCATTCGCCCGCGTCGCGGACCACGGCGATGTCACCCCACCGACCATTTGCCGCGAGCAATATCGCAACCGCGTGACCGAGGCGCTCAAAGAAGCTAATCGCAGCGTGTACGTGGCTTCACGGCAAGGGATCGGCCGCCGGGGCATGGGTTGCACCGCCGAAGTCATCTTCAGCGACGGCCGGCATCTCGTTGTTGGTCACGTCGGCGATAGCCGGACGTATCGCTTGTCGCGCGGCAAGCTCACTCAACTCACCCGCGATCAAACGTATGTGAACCGCCTGGTCGAAGCCGGCGAGATCACATCGGAGGAAGCCGAGACTCATCCGCGCAGAGCCGAACTGCAACAAGCCATTGGCGGCTGGAATGAGATTGAACCGCAAGTCGCCGACGTGCCATTGGAGCCTGGTGACTGGGTGCTCGTGTGCAGCGACGGACTTTCCAACCAAATCAAACCCGCGATCATCCAAGCCATCCTGGAACGAGCCACCTCCGCCGAATCCGCCGCCCGCCACCTGGTCAACCTGGCCAACCTCTACGGCGCCGGCGACAACGTCACTGTCGTGGTTATGCATGCAGTGTAAAGTTTAGCCCGCCGCGGAGGCAGCCGAGCGCTGACCGACATGATTCCTTACGCCTTGCTGCCTCGCATGACACCCAACACCAAAAACAATGCCAGCGGGACAGTGTCAGGAACGGCGTGAAGGCCGCTTTGAAACTGGCCTTGCGTGTTAAACCAATGAACAAGTGCGAACAGTGCCCAGAAGATCGTCATAGCCCAATGGAATGATCGGCTTTCTTCGTAGTGCCGAAGGAACCACAGCGTGATTAATCCCGTGAAGACAAGCAACGAGCCAAACTCTTGTATGATGTGCAGCGTGTCGTTGTTTCCCTGGGCTATGTCCATGATGAGTTGCCGCATGGCCGCGGGCAGCAGGTTAGTGCCCAGCAATAAGACGCTGACACCGGCGGCGAGGAAGATAACTGCTTGAATGCCATATAGCGATTTCGTCAATATCCGAGTCATCGCGCCTCTCCTGTCTGCTTAGATTTGCTGGCAATGTCCTAACCCCGACAGGCGACAGGCGCAATTGGTTCACAGAACATTTGCTGTTTAGAGTATCCTGGTCCGGGGATTGCGCATCCCAAAGAAGCGCAAGTTATCGGAGCCCCGGGCGTTAATTTGGCAGTCCGGCACTTTCGCGGAAGCGGCTGGCCGGCAGGAGGGACATCATGTTACGCACCGCCGTTTATTCCGCTCTGGCATTGATCGGATTGGGCATCGCGGCTCCCGAGATAAACGGCCAGGTGCGGCCGTTCCCAAGCGTCCAACCGGGATACCAACCGAACTTCAGATATCAATACGGGTACGGCATCTACCCGAGTTACTACTACTCCGGGCAGAATCCCGTCCCCCCGGTCGTGATTCCGCAGATACGGGCTTACGTCGTTGAATATCGCCGGCCCGATTGGCATTTCTGGCAAACGTTCCGGCGGACATTCAGCGCTAACGAAGCTCAGGTGTACACCAACTACCTGAGAAGCCTCGGCTTCCGGGCGCGAGTGCACATTCACTCCCTGTAAATACTTTTGGAACTTGGCGGTGCCGATGCGCCGCCAAGCTACGTGGTCGCTTATCCTTCCAATTCTGAATCGCGCAAATCAGTCACAAACATGTGCCCCGGCGCATGCGTGATGGCAAAGGCCGGCTTGGCTGTCATCAGCGCCGCTTGCGGTGTTACGCCGCACGCCCAGAACACAGGCACCTCGCCGGAGCGAATGTCAACTGGATCACCGTAATCGGGCTTGGCGATGTCGCGAATGCCGATGGCCGCGGGATCGCCGAAGTGGATTGGCGCTCCGTGGGCACGCGGGAAGCGTGAACAGATTTGCGTCGCCGTCGCCGTTTGAGCCGGCGTCAACGGTCGCATTGAGACGACAAGTGGGCCACGGACTACGCCGGCGGTTCGGCATGGAATGTTCGTCCGATACATCGGCACGTTGCGGCCTTGTTCGATGTGCCGCACGGGCACACCGGTCGCGATCAGTGCCGATTCAAACGTGAACGAACAGCCGAGCAAAAAGCCAACCAGATCGTCACGCCATTGGCTCGTGGCATTCGTCGGCTCATCGATAAGCTCGCCGTTTTTCCAGATGCGATAACGTGGTAAATCGGTACGCAAGTCGGCCGACGGCGCGACCTCGCGTGGCACCGGATCGCCCGGCTCTGTCACATCCAACAATGGACACGGCCTCGGGTTTCGTTGGCAGAACAACAAAAAGTCGAATGCCAGTTCACGCGGCACCGCCACCAGATTGGCCTGCACGAAACCAGCAGCCATACCTGGCGTTGGGGTATCGAGTTTGGCGGCCCGGCAAGCGGCGCGGACTGCCGCCCCGGTGGTGAAATCGTTCATCAGGCACACTCGACGCGATGTTGCGGGCGGGGCTGGTATAATGACGACCCGTGAACCTTCAAGTACCGCCGGACCTCGACGTGCTGTTCGAGGATAATCATTGCATCGCCGTGGCCAAGCCGGCCGGCGTGCCGTGTACCCATTTCGATGGCACGAATGAAACGCTGGACCGCGTGGTGAAGGCATACTTGAAAACGAAGTTTGCCAAGCCGGGACAGGTGTTCCTCGGCATCGTGCACCGGCTCGACAAGCCCACATCCGGAGTTATGCTGTTCGCTCGAACCAGCAAGTCGGCTGCGAGGCTCAGCGAACAATTCCGCGACCATGCCATCGACAAAGTGTATTGGGCGGTGGCCGAAGGCGCGATCAATCCATCGGCCGGCACTTTCGAGGATTGCCTCCTCAAGGACGAAGGAACAAAGTTGATGCACGTCGTCGCCGTCGATGCGGAGGGTGCGAAAGCAGCACGCACTCACTATGAAGTTCGCGGCACAACTAACGGCATGACCTGGCTCGAACTGCGGCCGCAAACCGGACGAAAACACCAATTGCGCGTGCAGTTGTCAACGCGCCGTCACGCCATTGCCGGCGACTATCAGTATGGATCAGAGATCACGTTTCCCGGCGGCATCGCCCTGCATGCCCGCCGGCTGACGTTCCTGCACCCGGTGCAAAAGTCGCCGATCACGTTGACGGCCGCCTTGCCGCCAAGATGGAGTGGCCGCTTCCCCGAACTTTTCCGCAATTGCCCGCCATGATTGAACAGAAACTCGAACAGATCTTGGCCATCGTGCAGGGCGACCCCGGCAACCGCGGCCTGGCGGCTGACGCGCGCGACAATCTCATCACCGCAACCGCCGGCGACTTCGTGCGCGCTTGTCGCAACATTGCGACACATCCATCACCGCGCATTGCTATTATCACCGGTTTCACGATCCCCTCGGCGGACCCACCATGTGGTGAAACCGATGGTCCGCTGGGAGCGCTGTACCTGGCCCGAGCATTGTCACCGTTGAGTATTCCAGTGACGCTGGCCAGCGACGGCACCACGATGGCAGCATTGCGAGCGGGGGTGGCGGCCGCGGAATTGGATCATCGTAGCGGAACTCGCCAGAGTTCCGCCGAAAGACAAGAGCGGAAGTCTGGCGACTACCGCTACGAATACTCGGACACCGTACCTGTAGTGGAATTGCCCGACGAAACCGACCCCGATACATTCCGCCAAGAGTTTTATCGCCGCGCCGCCCCCGCCAACATCCTAATCGCACTCGAACGTGTCGGCCCCAGTCACAGCGACGGCCGCTGTTACTCCATGCGGGGCCGCGAAATGACGCACCTGACGCGGCCCGCTCATTACCTGTTCGACAACCCCGGTGACGCGATCACTATCGGCATCGGCGACGGCGGCAACGAAATCGGCATGGGCAAAATCCCGCGCCCCACCATCGCACGCAACATCGCCAATGGCGACAAGGTCGGCTGTTGCACGCCAACAAACGAACTCATCGTAGCCGGCATCAGCAACTGGGGCGCATATGCGTTGGCCACCGGCGTGCGAGTGTTGCGCGGCGTGCCATTCGATGCCTCGCTTTTCGACACCAACGAAGAACACCGTCTGTTGCAAATCATGATCGACGCCGGCCCGCTGATCGATGGGGTGACCGCTCAGCGAACACTGTCCGTTGATGGGCTGTCGTTTGACGAGTACTTCGGCGTGATGGCCGAGATCATGCAATTTGTCCAGTGAAAATGACGTGTCGCTTACAGTCCGTGTTTTGCCCGTTTTCGATCTGTGGTCCCTACGCCGCATGTGGTAGAATTGCACTTATGGAACCCACCGTTACCACTGCCTGGAAACACCTGGAAGCGAACCCTAAGTCGCACTATAAGCAGCTTTTTATCAAGGGAAGGCGCATCCGAGCCCGAATCCTTTATGGCATGTTCATGAGTGCCGAGGAGCCGTACACCCCCGCAGAGATTGCTGAGGGGTACGGTCTACCATTGGAAGCGGTGGAGGAAGCCATTGCTTATTGCCAAACCGACCCGCCGGAAATCCGCGAAGACTTCGAGCGAGAAGAGCGACTCATGGAAGCTACGGGAATGAACGATCCCGACTACAAGTATGGGGGCAAGTATCGGGTTTTGTCGCCGCAGGAGCGAGCCCGGCTTGGCCTATGAGAATTTACGTTGACGAAGATTCGGCAAGCGATCAGTTGGTCCGTCTGTTTCGAAAAGCTGGGCACGACCTGGAGACACCGTCTGGCGTCAACTTGTTGGGTCGTTCCGATCCGGTTCAATTCACGTTCGCGATTAGCGAACGCCGGGTATTCCTGACGGCCAACTACGATGACTACGAAAAGTTGCATCTGCTGGTCCAAGAAGCCCACGGCCACCATCCGGGCATTCTTGCGGTTCGCTGGGACAACGACCCCACCCGCGACCTGACACCCAAGGGCATCGTGGCCGCCATCCGGAAACTGGAGTCGGCAGGCGTGCCAATTGGCGGTGAATATACCGTGTTGAACCATTGGCGCTAACTATGAAGTCCGCAGGGTGTATGGCCGCTCGGCGAAACACACAAGGCCAACCCTGGTACCCTTGATAGACGCAGACGTTGAGGTCGTGAGCCCACGGCGCCAGCAAGGCGATCAAAACACCTTGCTTGCGCTGCGGGCTTTGTCGGAAACATCATATCGACCCGCCGAAGCGCAGCCGGAACTGGATGAAATCGCTGGCGCTGACGGAGCCGTCGTTGTCGAAGTCGAAGGTGCTGTTAGTGCCGCCAAGTGCGAGGCGGAATTGGATGAAGTCATTGGCGGCGACAGTGCCGTCACCGTCGGCGTCGCCAAAGAGGCGGAATAGCCCGTTTACGGGTGTGCCGATTAGTGTGTAGTTATCGCCCGGCGTGCCGTCGCCGTTGCCATCAAAGTTGCCATTGTTGACCTGCGATGCTAACGCAGTCAGCGTATACCGGCCATCGGCAAGCGAACTGCCGTCAACGGAACCGCTAATGAAACTGAGAGTGACAGCCGTACTGGTGCTAGTGTTATTGACGGTAGCCGCAAGGTTGACAACGGCGTCGTTGACTGAATGACGTAGATTGAAAGCACTGGCCACCGACCCGCTGAAGGTAATGACTTGATCAAAGGTAACGGTTAGTGATGTCACTTTCGAACGCTGACTTTCGGCGCCATTTATCGTACTGTGGGAGACTTTGGCCGTAAGTTGCGACTCAAATGATCCAATGTCGGCGGCTGAAGCGAACATGCGAACGAATCCCTGTCCCCGCTGATCGAAGACAAGACTTTGCGGATTGTACCCCGCATCAATACACGGACTTCCGGGAAGTAACGCATGGGTTAGCGTTGTTCCACCGTTATTCGTCAAAGCGGACAGCTTTGCGTCTAAGGGGGCGGCCAAAGTGCCCGTCTTGTTTCCAGTTCCGCTCAAATTATGACCGGAACCTGCACCTGATATTCCGATCAACGAATTAGTGCCCGATACACCGCCACTGCTGGAAATGTCTGTAGCACTAGAGCCGGTATTCTGCGCCACCGTCGTGCTTTCCAACATCACTTGGCTATTACCCGCAGTCCGATAGATACCACCGTTGCCCGTGCCGCCGTTATTGCTTGTAATCGTCGAGTTTTGAACCAAGAGGTTCCCATAAGTGAAGCGCAATGAGATTGCACCGCCGCGGAAGCCTGCTGCATTGCCCGAAATCGTGCTATTGCGGATCACGATTGGTGCCGGAAAGGTCCCGCCAATGTCAATTGCTCCTCCCCACTCGGTTGATGTGTTATCCGAAAAACAACTGTTCTCAATTGTCAAACTGCCACTCGATACCCGGATCGCACCGCCGACCGCACCTTGGCCTGCGAATCCGGCTATGTTGCTTTGAATCGTGCAACCGGTCATATTGACAGCATTTGAACTATTTGCACGAATAGCACCGCCCGAAGTGATCGATTGATTTGACAGGAATCGACAATTGGTCGCCACCAGAGAAGCATTGTTATCAAGATAAATCGCACCGCCTTCCTGCGCCGACTGATTGCTTGTCAAATCGCAATTGGTCAACACCATCGCCTCGTTGCGGACGAAAAGTGACCCGCCGTAATTTATCCCTGTTGCGTTGCCATTGGTCAAGTTGATATTTTCCAGCTTGAAATTGAGTACTCCCGTTCCGTCCACCGTAAAATGACGGCTGGAGGCATTGCCGTTGACCACGACGCGAGTCAACTCTGGCCCCGTGATGGTTAGAGAACCCGTGACCGAAATCGAGCCGCTTGTAAGAAAGATGGTTTGCTGAGCATTGAACAACGCATCAAAATTGATTGTATCAGTGCCCGGATTGGCATTCGCGCTTGAAACTGCCTGCCGAAGAGATCCACCACCAGCGTCCGAGATTGTTGTCACCGTGTAGACAGCGGGAACAACGCGGCTTTCTAAGTCTCGAACCGCAATCAAAGTACGTACCGGTCGCATCGGCAACTCCTCAGTATACGTGCATGATACTAGTTTAGATTGACCAAATCGCTCATATTTATTAGGGCGAGCAATCGACTTCTCAAATCGAACGACCTGACATTGTTTCACTATCCCGTGTTGAAGGGTCTTCCTTCGCTCAGTGGCCAGCGGACGCTACTTCCATTCTTTTTGTTCTGACTTCTCATCACATGTTTCCTGATCAGGGGTATAGGGACGTTCGCTCTTGGCTATTTGTTATTCAGCCGCCGCAGCACAACATCGTCGATCCAGCTTTCATGACTCGCCGACGCCAATCGCTCTCGGTTGTAAAAGGCAATACGCCTGTGCTGAACTGGGCGAATCGAGCGCATGGTCACGGCCGGTTCGATGCCGCGCGCTCTGTTCGCTTCATTTCCGAAGTAAACGGCAATAGTCTCGCCGTCGTCAGTGACGCGAATGGTCTGCCAAGTATCGGATGGCATTGGGAAAGAACCTGCCGCACTTTCGCACCCGATATCTTCACCACTGGCATATCGAATCGAAATTCTGCCGAGATATGCAAACAGCTTGATCACCACGCCATCAGTGATTTCAAACGCAAATGCTGACTTGGGAATCCCACTGGTCCGCAGCGCAATCGTGAGATCATCGCGGTAATTGAAGTCACCCACCAGATCCGTCCAGCGCCATCGAAATGTCAACTCAATTGGCCCCGGATACTCTTTAGCAGTCACCAAGTAACCGCGGTCAAACAGCCGCACGTGGCCATTCTCGACGAACACACTCCGTCGCGGTGTCGTCCATTTGTTTGGGTCGCCCCAATTGGAATCAAAGCGATCCTCCAACAGCGGCTTTTCCGCGAGGATGGTCCAGCCGGCCCACGCCAAGCCGCTAGCGGCGAAGGCGGCGATTAACGCTAGGGCAATACGCCGCGCGCCGGTGGGCGAATACCGGCGGCGGCGCGGAGGTTGTGACAGGTTGGCAAACGACACGGGTGTACATTGACTCAAAAGCTCCACTGTCGCGGCCAGTTCTTTATCCTCAGCGGCGCGGCTGCGCAGCGCGGCGGTAGCTTCCGGCGATGCGGCGCCGAGCACATATCGGATCACGTCTTCGTCGGTGAACTCGGACACGCTATCAATCTCCTGCGCTCAATTCCCTGTCGATGACCATCAAGATCGGATCAAGAGCGGCAATTGCTTTTTCCACCGCGATGCATGTGTCGGCCGGCGTCCCGTTCAATTCGTGCGCCGTTCGGCTCCCCGATTCGGCGTGTTGGGCAAACTCGCGAAACGCGGCGTAGGCTCGGCAGTCCTCGTCACCCACTACGCCTTCGCACAATCGCCACGTCGTTCGTGCAATCCATTTGCGGTTGTCCGGCAACAAGTCGCCGACGGGAATCCCCAGCGCCGTGGCGAGGGCCAACCGGAATCCGTCGGACGCGGTGTACTGGCCCCTGAGCAGGCGATCCACGTTCCGCGCGTTGCGGCGAATCAGCACCTGTTGGCTCAAGTCATCGAACGACTTCGGCCCACTCCCCGTGGAGCGATTGACCCCCAGCACTCGATTTACAATGGCCAGCCAATGTTCGTGGGCAGCCCCCGCCACCGCACGGACAATGCGCGGATGATGCCACGACCACCACGCATGTTCGCGCGCGAACGGTGGCCTTCGAGGCATGGCCGATGCCTTTCAGTTTGAACGTGCGGGTTCCGTCAGTACCAGTTATGGGGCGTGAAGTTCTCGACGACAATGGCGCACCGCGCCATGCGCTGTTCCGTGGTTTTATTCAGGCAATGTGTGCTGAGGTAAGGCTCTGCAACGAATCGACTACTAGGTGGCCGGTAGTGGGTCAATTTGCCACAGGGTGAGGAATTGACGAGTTTGGAAATGCACCGGTCTTCTTTGTGTTTTCCTTTGTGTTCTTCGTGTCTTTGTGGTGAGTTCTTAAGACCAACCACAAAGACACAAAGAACACGAAGGAAGCGCGAAGAAAACCAAACTGACCCACTACCAGGTGGCCCGGCCAGTTCTTGCTGCGGTACCCGTCCGCCAACGTGCGTTTATTCCAACTGGTGCCGTATCCAGCCAAGTTGACAGTTTTGCCACAGCTTGGATTTGAGAAGAGAGTTATACCGATGAGAAAAAATCGTTCCGATCCATTTGTTTCTTCTGGAGAGGGCACCCCCTCTCGGTTGGAACAAACGTTTTGCTCAAATCCCCGCTCAACTCGGGTTTTGTTGCAGAGTTTCGAGAGAACGTTGAATCCAAAGCAGAACGCTACACCCCGTGTAGCGGAATCGCACAGACTGCCAAATGGGAAGGTGAGGGCATTCGGAGAACTGTTCAATGCTGCGGCATCAGCCGTCGCTAACTCGTTGTAATTATTATCGTTGCGACACCGCGGGCGAATATTTTGTAATTTTTGCACGTGATTGGCACGGCCGATGCTTATACACACTGCGAATGATTCGGTATGCGAGTCCCGAATCTAAGGCAGATCAAACAACCTTCCAATATCTCCTTCCCACACGGGCACAGGGTTGCGGCCGGTAGCGAGTCCCGGCCGCACAACAACCCTGTGCCCGCACTTTTTTCCCACGCCTGATTGTGCCAATCGAGTCAAGCCTTTTTGCGATATTCCGTTCCGCACCCTTGCGTCGGCGAGCAAACCGGCTACAGAATCAGCATCCCGATTGCGCAGTTCGTTTCTCATTCGGAGGGACCATTTCATGGACCCGACCGCCGCTGAGGTTCTGGAGCAGAATCAACTCCTGCTGGATAGCATTGCGCGAGGCGACTGGGCTACATATCAGGCATTGTGCGATCCCAGCGTGACCGCCTTTGAACCCGAAGCCCACGGGGCGCTCGTTGAAGGCTTGCAATTTCATTACTTCTATTTCGACATCAGCCCGCGCGGTGGGCGACAGGCGCAAACTACCATGATCGCGCCGAAAGTCCGCGTAATGAGTAATGCGGCCATCGTCGCGTATGTTCGGCTCAATCAACGCGAGATGCCGGATGGCACGGCAAGTTCACAGGCGTTTGCCGAGACGCGCGTCTGGCAAAAGCAGGGCGAGGACTGGAAGCACGTGCACTTTCACCGCACGGAATTGTCGTGACCTCGCACCGGTTGCAACCGGCTTCTAATCACACTATATTTACGATTCGATTCATTCACGAGGTATAAGCGATGGCGGCAGAACATCACGGATTGGGAACGACGATGCCGGACCGCAACGGCAATTTTTCACCCGAACAGATTGATGCGTTTCAAAAAGAAGATGTTGCCGGCGCTAAGTCGATCATCCTGCTGATGTCATGCGTGTTCACGCTGGGTTTGGTGGGTTCGATTCTTGTTTGCCGGGCGTGTTGGAACTAGTCACCACGAAAGACACGAAATACACGAACACGGTGACTTCCAGTCATATTTCGTGTCTTTCGTGGTGAAAACACTACTTAACCAAACAACGCCCGGGCCTGTTGACTGCCATCCTTGGTGAGCCGAATCATTGTGCCGTCACGGACGATCAAGCCGTTGCGTTCTGCTGTCATGAGTTGTTTGACCACTTTGGCTTCCGGCCAGTTCAGGTGATGGCCGAGTCGATCAGCACGGTTTTCTTCCTCGGCCGCCGGCGTGTTTGCGTGGTGTGATAAATGAACCACGAGCAGGCCTTGTGTGAACTCGTTGATCTGTTGCAAACGCCGGACCGATCGTGCGATCAAGCCATGCCGAGGCGACAGGCATACCGTCATCACAAACATCCCGCCAAATACGACTGCCACCGCGCCGGCGACATTGGCATCCAGCCGGTCGGCCACGTCCGACCCCGCCGCCGCCCCGAATAGCGCGACGATCAGGGACAACACCAACATCACGGAAAGCCGATCGGTCAGCAAATACGCGGTCGCGGCGGGGGCAACGAGAAAGGCCACGACCAGCACCGCACCGGCCGCATCGAAAGCCGCGACCACCGTAAGCGACACCAGCGCCATCAACATGTAATGGATCAACCCCGGCCGCACGCCGAGCGTTGCCGCGTGGTCGGCATCAAAAGTCGATAGTTTCAACTGTTTATACATCACGAACACGAACAACGTATTTGCTACGAACAATCCGAGCATGACAACCAGTGACACCGGCCCAAAGTCGCGGCCCGACCAGTTGAATCGTCGCAGCGGCGCGTGAACCAGATCGCCGAGCAGCACGGCATCCACGTCAAAGTGTACATCTTTGGGCATTTGCGATACGAGGATGACGCCGATGCTGAAAAGTGCCGGATAAACCAGACCCAAAGCCGCGTCGCTCTTGACGAGGCGCGATTTTTCCAATGCTTCGACAACGGCGACAGTGAATACACCGACGGCGGCCGCACCTAGCATCACCAATGGCGACCCTAGCGAGCCTCCGAGCAGGAAGCCGCCAGCCAGCCCAAGAAGAATCACATGGCCGATGGCATCGCCGGCCAACGACTGCCGGCGCAGCACCAGGAATACGCCGGGCACGGAACAAGCCGCGGCAGTGGCCATCGCGGTCAGTGTCAGGTCGGCCGGTGCCACCGTGATTTCCCCCAAGTTGCCGTCAGTGAAATTGCCACCATCATGGTCGCGACCAGCACGATGGTTGGCCCCGTCGGCACAGGTTTGCCTGGCCGCGACAGCCAGTCGCCAAGAAACGTGCCGCTGACGCCACAGCCAGCGCCGATGACGGCCGCGAGCATGAGCATCGGCCCAAGTCTCTGCGTCCATTGCCGCGCTGCCACGGCCGGGGCTACCACCAGCGCGGACATGAGGACCACGCCCACCGCTTGCAAACCCAAAACCACGGCGATGACCAGGATCAACATCAAGCCGGCGTCGAGTAATATCACCGGCAAGCCGATCCCGGCGGCATACGCCGGGTCGAATGTCAGCAGCTTGAACTCTTTCCAAAACAAGGCGACGCAGCAGACAGCGACGCTACCCAACCCGGCAATGACCCGTACATCTTCCGGCAACAGCGTCGCCGCCTGACCAAACAGGAACCGTTCCAACCCAGCCTGCGACGCATCGGCACGCTTCTGAATCGCCGTCAGCAGCAGAAGACCCGCGCCGAAAAAGACGGATAACACGAGTGCCAGCGCCCCATCAAACGGCACTCGCGACAGTCGCACGATACCTAACACGCACAGGGCGCCGAGCCAACCGGCCGCAGCAGCGCCAAGGGATAGCGTCATTGGGTCTTTGGCATGAGTGAGCAGAAACGCGATCACAACGCCGGGCAGCGCCGCATGAGAAATGGCGTCGGCGAGTAAACTCTGTCGCCGCAATACGGCGAAGCCGCCCAGGCCGCCGGCCACGGCACCCAGCGTGGCCGTACCGAGCGCCACAGTCTGCAATGTATAGTTATCAAGAAACGTCACGATCACGCTCGCACAGATGATTGTGGAGCTATTGTAGTGCCCTTTTTCAGAACGTGAACGACATGCCGAACTCGACTCCGTGGGCGATGAAGTCGTCGCGGTTGTTGCGAAACGCCGGCCGGTTCACGCCGGATTGTGAGCCGAAGGCGCTACTGAATGGCAGGAACTTTCGATTGACCGTCGTGTCGATCAAGTCACCGGGCCGCACCACGTTGTTGATGTAGAGAAAATTGTACCCGATATGGACGCTGACGAAGCGGCTGAGTTGCGCACCCGCTTGCAGGCCCACTTCCGGCGCGATCGTGAACCAATCGGTCTTGTATTGGCCGGCATTACCCGCGGGCAATACTTGCGGGCCGTTGACGGTGTTGACAGGTCCGCCCGTCACCGCCAGCAGACCGCTGGGTGCGGCGGCGCGCCCACCGGCCGCGTTCGTGACGATGCTCTCGCCGGCGATGTCGGCGGATTGATTATTCGGGCCGATGGCGACACTGCCGCGCACGCCGCCAAACCACATGCCACGATGAAACCTTGCTCGAGCGCCGACCTGACCCAGGTAGAGTTGATTGCGCGTGGTAAAGCTGTCGGTGATGGCGAGGCTACTGAATGACTGGCCCGGAATGTTGAACACGAACGGGCTGCCCTGGAGTGCCGTCGACAAGCTGGAGATTCGCAGGTCTTCCATCAGGTCGATGTAGCGGAAGCCGGCAAACGTATCGAATTGAAAACACTCGTCATAAGCGAGGTTGCGGGTAAAGCTCACCTCTGCGGAAGTCAATCGCGTGGCCGCGGAAATGTCAATCATGCCGCGTATTCCCGGCAGGCCACCAACCGGCGGACCGGCGACCGGGGAAACATCCGGCTGATCCATGTCCGTGTTGGTGAAGGGCCGGTTGATGGTCGGATCACCGGGGTTGCCGTTGGACACCGCGGAGAAATCCCGGCCGCGGCGCTGAAAGATGAACCCGCCGAATTCGATGCCGAATGTGTGCTCGCAGCCGAACCACATCCCGCCTTCGAGTCGTCCGCCGTTGAACCAACCGTAATCCACTCGCTCGTTGCCGAATGCCGTCTGATCGTTCACGGTCACCAGCACTTGCGGAATCGGCATGTCATCCAGATGCCAATACAGGTAGCTGGCCCGCAGCCAGAGTTGATCCGGCGGCCCCGCGTGCGTATCGATCAGCGATGGTTTCTGGCTGGCGTCGCCCGCATTAAAGTTGCAATTAGTATTGGCCCGTACCGGCGCGGCGACCGCTTTGGGGTCGGCGACTTTTTCCGGCAGTTTCTCACCTTCCTTCGCTTTCTCAAGCGGCTGCTCAGGTGACACTACAACGGCGCGACCCGGTGCGATGGTAAGTGGCGACGGCTCAAGGCCGAGCGGTTCCTGCGAATACCCGCGCGCGGTGAATGCCGCCAGCACTGAAAGCGATGCGATCCAATGACGCTTCATGACCAACCCCCCCCGCACTCAACGCGCACCGGCCCCGGACGGACCGGATTCACCATGTGTATCGGTTGTGCGGAACTTCCCGCTTGAAGGGGACTAGCGAAGTTTACGGACTCGATGCACGTTGCGCGAATTTGGGCAAGCAAACGTCGTCGCCCGACAGGGCGCGCGTGGAAACTTTGAGCTTTCTGAATTGTTCCAGCCGCATTGACCGTTGCGATTACGGAACGAGGCCGCCGGAATTGGCCACGTGAGCGCCGTCAACGCGGAACTCCGGCGACGGATTCGTGTCGATCTCCCGATTCGGTGCGTGATTCGGCAGAGCGAACGTACCAAAAATGTTCGAGTAGATTCGAACTGCGTTTCGAACCCCCAGGCCGGACCCGACAAAGATGTCGTTGCGGCCATCGCCATCGACATCCGCGAAGCCGACACTGGCAACACCGGCGCGAAGTGCCGTCTGCAAATCAACCGGTGAAGAGGACGACGGCAGTTTGTCAAAGAACTCATCCACGGGCGTGAGCGGCTGCTGCTGGAACGCCTTGAAGCCGTCAAAGACCTTGATGTGCGGGCCGCCGCCGAAGCCCGCTCCGGTGAGAATGTCTGCTTTGCCATCGCCGTTGTAATCACCGGCATCGATGAACGCTCCACCGGTGAAGCTTTGGTCGTAAGCATAAAACTGTGCCGTGGCCGGCGCGGCAAGCGTGGATGCGCTGTTGCTCGTCGGCAACGATTGGCCATTGAAGATCCGGACGAGCGGACCGCCACCTGGACCGGCGGCAACAATGATGTCCGGCTTGTGCAAGGACTTGCCCGGGATGAAGTCCCCGTTAACATCGCCGACTGCCACCCGAACGCCGCCAAGGAAGGTCGGATCGAATGCGAAGAACCGTGTCTCCAAGACGATGTTGTTCGTGTTGTCAAAGTTTTTGCCGGGAGTCGCCGGGTTCGGCCCACTGAGGTAGCGGAAAACCTTAACGAAGTTCCCGTCGCCCTGATCGGTGGGCACCTGGCCTCGCCCAGGCCCCGTGACGATCTCAGCGCGGCTGTCGCCATCGAAGTCGGCGACGGCAACAAAGACACCGCCCTGGTAGCGCGGATCATAGGCAAAGAACTGGGCAATGAGATTGCTGGTCGCGAGCGCTTGATTCTGCGTGCCAATTTTCGTGATCGAATTGCCGTCGACGACCGTGACCAACGGTGAACCGGAATTCGAAGAGAAGCCGATAATAATGTCGTTGACGCCGTCGCCGTTGATGTCGCCGATACTGATGTACGGCGCGTCGAACGGGCCAAATGGATTGGTTAAGTTCGGCGAGGCAAGGAATGGCGCCAGCCGGGGCAGAGGCGCCGAGAAGCTAGCCGCTTGAGCCTGGCCATTGACGACGGCATTGGCTTGGATCCGGTAATCGCCCATACCGGTCTGCACGGCGAAGGCCTGGAAGGTGAGTCCGATCAGTTTCTCGAAGCTGAAGAACTGCACAATCGCGCCCGGAGGGCTCATGCTGTCTTTGGCAAAGGTGTAGACGCCATTGCCGGTCGCCGAGTCAAAGTTGAGCAGCGAGATCACGCGAGTGTTGGAATTACCCACCGAAAGTTGATCGCCGGGGCTTTGCAGGGTGACCGTCGCGGCTGTGGGCGCTCCGCCGAACAGGAAGAATATGCCGGTGGCCTGGGCGGAAATCACAACCGAGTTGGAGGCGACGCCCGCGCGGACGTTCAAGCCGCCGGCATTTGTGATCGCCGCCCCGTCGATTCTCGTTACATAGGCCGCGGTCTGGTCGGTGTTGTTGACATCGTTCATGCCGGTTTGAATCTCGCCGTTGGACGTGCCGAGGTCAATCGTCGTGCCGCTCGGGAAAATGAACGCTGTCCCCGTGGTGGCAGCAAACAAATTGTTCGTCGTCTTAACACCGCTGGTGCCGCCGATGGTGCCGACGGTCAGGTCGTCGGTGTCGCGAAGGTTGACCGCGCCGTTGACGGCTACTGCGAATGTGTTCACATCATTTTGAGCGGAGGGCAGTGTGAAAGCACCCGCATTGGCACCGGTCAACAGGAGCTGATTTCCGGTGACTCCGCCGCCTGTTTGATTGACACCGTTGTTCGTGACATCAAACGTCAGCAAACCGGTCGTCGGATTGGCGGCGACATTTGCGCCCAGGTTAATCTGGCTGGCGGTGTCGAGTGTTACATTGCCGTTCAATGCGGAGACCGGCTGCGTGACGTTCAATCCCGCAGTGCCGCTGATCAACACGCTCTTGGAACTTGAAACAACGCCGGCCACAGCCACATCACAAACCGTCACGCTGCCGACGGTGAGGTCCTGAATGTTGTTGAACGAAAAACCGTCGGTGCTTTGTCCTGCGAGGGTCGTGACCTTGTTGCCGCCATTCAATGCGACCGTGCCGCTGGTATTCAACTGCAAGTTGCTCACGGTAAGCGTACCCGCACCCGACTCCGTGATGCCGCCGGCACCGGCCACCAAAGCGAGCTGGTTGGCATTATCGATTGCTGCGGTGACTTGCACGCTGGCCGTGGTTGCTTGACCGATCCGCAAGCCCTTCAACGTGGAGACAAAGTCCAACTCGCCATCGGTCAACCCGAGTACATTGGCGGCATCCGCGGCACCCAAGTTGATCACCGTGGTGGCCTTGGTGGCGCGAATATCCACACAATCGGCCGGGGCATTCACGCCGGCGGCGATGGCCATTGCCTCGGCATTCAGATCAATGTTGGCCGTCGTCGCCTTGACAATGTTGTTGATGCTCAGCTTCGTCGCTGCTGTCAACGATACAGAAGCGCCAGTGACGCCCGTGAGGATCGTCATGTCACAGCGGGTGATCGCGGCCACAGTCAGGTCGTCGCTGTCATTAAACGTGATGGCTCCCGTCGAAATCGCGGCAAACAGATCCACATCATTGCCGCCGCCGAGTGTGACAGCCGCTACGCTATCCGCTATGAGTTTCTGAACAGCAAGCGTGCCAGCGCCGGAAATCGTACCGCCGGTTTGTAGCTCAAGCGTAGGCACCTTACCGGCCGCGAGCGAAATCGCGCCGGACACGGAGACGGCCAAGGTCGCCGCATTGCCGAGTTGCACGACATTGGCTTTAACCTGATCCAACTCGGCATCGGTGAATTCCGTACCGAGATTGATCGCCGCACCCGCATTGGCACCTAGGAAGACCACGCAATCGCCGGTGATCGCCGCCTTGATATCAAGATCGCCGGTTAGCGTGATCTTCTTGCCCGAGGCGTCGATGCCGACCAGCGTGTCGCCACAAACGGTGACGGTATCAAGCGCCAGCTTCACGGTCTTATCGTTAGTGAACGTGAAGTCGTCGCTAGACTTGCCAGCTAATTTCGAGACTTTGTTACTATTGTCGAGCGTGACCTTGCCGGTGGATTGCAGAAGCAACTGGCCCACTTCCAACGTGCCGGCACCTGTTTTGGCGATGCCACCCGCACCGGCGATCAATTCCAACGGACCAGCGGCCTTTGCCGCGGCTGATACGGTGACCGCGCCACCTGCGGCCTGGCCGATGCGCAGGCCTTTAGTCGTCGTGATGCTGGCGAGGTCGGTGTTGTCGAGTGCCAACGTGCCGGCCGCGTCGGCTCCGCCCAGGTCGATCTTGTTGGCGGCCGTGAATTGCGTGAGCATCACGCATTGGCCATTAATCGGCTGCGTGAACGTCATGGCGTCAGCCGTCAGATTCACATCGGTGCCGGCCGAAATGCCTTCGGTGGTTGCGGATAGCCTCGTGGTGTTCACGGTGATGTTCACCGTGCCCGCGTCGGCTTTCACACCCGGCAGGTCCGCCGCCACGCCGCCGATGGCAAGATCGCCGGTGTTGTTGATGGTGATGTCGCCAGTGGTTGTTTGCGCTTCCAGCTTGGCAATCTTAGTATTGAGTGGGCCAACGCCGGTGGACGCCTTCACAACCAGCGAATCGGCCGACACATCCGTCGCGCCACTGCCGGTGACTTTCCCGGCAACAGAATCCAGCCGAACCGCTTTGCCTGTAGCCGTAATGTTGACTGTGCCACCGACCGTACCGACCGCAAGATTGTCGGCATCCACGTAGGTGACATCGCCGGTGGAGTTGATGGCGATAGTGGCGACGTTGTTCGTGGCTGATTTCAGAGTGGCGGTGCCGCCGCCGAGAATCTCCAACCCCGTGTCGGTCAGTTTGCCGGCCGTTTGATTGATACCGGTACCGCCGTCCAACGTGAGGCGGGAGTTGGCCGTCACATTTGCAGCAAGACCAATGGACCCGGCGGCCGTGATGACGGCCTTGCCAGAGGTCGCGGTCACGTCGGCATTCACGCCAATGCTGTTGCCCGCGCCGGTGGTGGTCAGCGCCACATCGGTCTTGGCGGTGACCACATTGCTGATCGTCAACAGCCCGGCTGCCGAAACATTCACGTTGCCATTCGCCGAAACCGCACCAGTCACTGTGGCTGGCACAGACGACGGACAAACAGCTACGGCGCCCACGATCAACGCGTTGCTGTCCGCATAAGTCGCGTCACCGGCGGCCGCTATGGCCAGCACGCTAGCATTGTGGGTGCCCAGCGAGAAGTCAATTGTGTTGGCAGCGGCATTGGTTTGCAGCGCGAGATTGGTCACCGTAAGTTTGCCGGCCGCTGTCGAGCTGATGTTGCCCGCCGCGCGGAGATCCAGCGTGGCGGGGCCGGGTGTCGCTGTGCCGACTACGGAAATATCGCTGTTCGTGAAATCGCCGATCTGCAGCACAGCTCCGGTGATCAAAGCCAATTCGACGTCGTCGAGCGTACCGCCGGTGCCCAGCGTGATGGTGTTGCCTGCACCTGGCAGGACAATTACACAAGCCGTACCGGCGTTAACCGCCGTGGTGATGACGAAGTCCTTGGCCGTCAGCGTGATGTCTTTGCTTCCACTCGTTACGGCTTGATTGCCCGTGAGTGTCTTACCCGCGTTGTTGATGGTGACAGTGGCACCCACTGTCTTGACGCCCGTCGTCGCCGGGAACAGTGCGCCATCCGCCGTCACTGTCACGATGGTGAGATCGTTGGCGGAGGTAAACGCAATGGCTTTGCCGCCCGTGGATTCAAGCGCGACATTGTCTACGGCATTGGCCGCGTTCAGCGTGATTGCGCCACTTGTGTTAACGCCGAGCGTCTTCGCAGTGATGGCCTTGGTTTGCGTCACATCGCCGCCGGCACTGATGCGGAACGTCGCGGCACCCGTGTTGACCACTTCGTTGATGGCGACCGCGCCGTCGCTCTTGATGGTCTGATCGGCCGCGCCCGCACCGCCAGCTAACGTGCCGAATGCGGTCACTGAGGCGACGGTCAGGGCACCAGTATTACTGAGGGCAAGTCCGCCGGTGCCGGCGGTCCATGCTAAATTGACGATCGTAGTTTCCAGCGGATCGGCCGAGGATGCGATTCCTGCTCCTGCTGTCAGGACCAGGCCCGTTGCGCTGACGTTGTTGGCAGCTACATTGCCGTCAATGATCTTCCCAGTCGCGGACAATCGGACGTTATCGCCGGTCGCAGTTACGGAACCAATGGTGAGGTCGCCGCTCAGCGCCTGTAATCGGACATTGCGTCCCGTTCCGTTGGCCACAACGGTTTGAGCATCCAGGCTGGTGCCGGCGTCGATCAGAATTACACCGTCTCCCGTCGTCGTCGCATTGGTGACGGTCAATGCATCGGTGTCCGTGACCCAGATGCCAGGAGTTGGAGCGCCGACAAACGGCCCCGCGCCTGTGGTCGTTGCCGTGACCGATGTGACTTTCGAATCGATATCCGCCAAGGCACCCGGTTTGCCAATCGCTCGTACGGCTGAAAGTGTCAGCTTGTCGCCGCTGATCACTGTCGCATCGTTGTCATCGTCGAAGATGTTCCCTACCGAACTCGAAACAGTCACGACGCCCGTTGCCCCCGCGTTGACGGTGGCCAACGTGATATCGTCGCGGGTGGATAGCGTCACGTCGGTACCCGCGGTGATGGTTCCGGCTGCATTGATTGCGCCGCCGGCATCCGCATCGCCGAACGCGGCGGTGATTGTTACAGCCTTCGCAGTGGCTTTCACGGTGCCGTCGATCACCACATCGTCGCCGGCTTGCAGCGTCGTGATGCCGGCCGTGGCGACTACGGTCACGCCCGTCTTCACGGTGATCTTGTCCGCGCCCACGGTGGCGGTGTCGGTGGCAGTCAACACGATGTCGCGGGTGGCCACTGTGATATCCGCGTTCACGGTAATGGCATTGGATGTGAACTTGATGTCGCCATCGGCGGCGACCGCGCCATTGATCGTCAGCGTGTCACCCTTGGTGCCAGTGTTGATAATCAGGTTCGTGTTCTTGTGAACGTTGTCGGCGCTGGTGATTGTGATCGTGTCCACGCCGTCGGAAACTGTCGTGTCAATCGTGGCCGTGGTGTTGTCGAACAGGTGGGCCGCTTCAAAGGCGACGCCGGCCGACTTGCCACTGACGACCAGTGCGGGAATCGCTCCCGTCGCATCATCAAAGCCGTTGATGACATCCACCTGATCGTTAGCGCCGGGCAGCGTCACCGTCGCCGACAACATGCCGCTGATGTCGAGCGGCTCCAGGTTGCTGAAGTTGATGTTCTTGCCACCGATGGAAACGACGCCCGAACCGATGGTGGTGGCCGATGGCGTGTAGTTAGCGATTTCCACGCCCGAGCCGGTGACTGCCAATGAATCCTGGCCGGTGTTACCGCCATCAAAGGTGATGCCGGCGGTCGGAATGATGCCGCCCGCCAAAAGCAGTGAGACGAAATCATCGCCCTTGCCGGTGGTCACGTTGATCTTGCCGGTGATGTTGGCGAATGGTGCTTCGACGGTGTTGGTATCGATTTGCGTGACACCCGCGCCGGCCAGCATCGCGTTATTAGGATCGAAGACGCGAATGTTCGCACCGACCCGGGAAATCGTCAGCGTGTCGTCCTTGTCCGTGACGTCATTGATGACAAGGTTGCCGCCGCCGTCGATGGATACCGTCGTGCCGATGGCGGTCAGCCGGAACTTAGTAAGCGAGTAGTCGTAATTGAATTGCGTGGTGCCCAGGAGAATCGGGCCGCCTTTGTTTGGCGTCAGGTTCGTCCCGTTAACATCTTTGAAGCCGTTGCCCGTGGTCGAGATTGACCCGCTGATAATTGTGTAGGCCGCTCCAATCAATGGCAACGTGGATGTGCCCAGCAGGTTAACGCCATCGCCGATGTTTGTCTTTTTGGCGATCACCTGATCCGACTTCGTGCCGACAACATCAATAACGAGTGTTGAGCCGGTGTCTAAAGTCAGGTCATCGCCGATTGTCAGCGTGCCGACACCGCCATCGCCAGGGCTGAGCGTGCCGCCACTTTCGACCGTGACATCGGTGCTATTCGATTTGCCGATGGTGCCCGTGCCGCCGAGCGTCGCGCCGGACTTCACCGTGGTGGTGCCGACGCCTGATGTGCCGTTGACCAGCAAGCTGCCCGCGCTGACAGTGGTGGTACCGGTGTAAGTACTGTTGCCCGTAAGCGTGAGTACGCCAGCTTTCAGCTTCACGAAGGCCAGATTCTTGTCGTTAGCCGTGCCGCCGGAAGGGCCGCCGAGGGCTCCGGAATAAGTTGAGTTGCCGGCCTGATCGATGGTCAGCGTCGTCGCAGTAGCCGAGCCGTTGATGATGTCGCCGGAGCCAGCGAGGCCCGCGCCGGAAATCAAAGTCAAATCGTGCGGGAAGGTAATCGTGGCGCTCACCGTGATGGTGCCGGACGACGAGTCGCCGATGGTGACCAAGCCTACTGTCGCCGAGATCGTATCGAGTTCGGCATCGGAGATACTCAACGTGCCATTCGGGTCGGTCACCAAACCGAGGTTGATTGGCCGTGCTGAGGTAAACGAGGTCAGCGTCACGTCACCAGTGCCAGCGTTGATGCTATCCGCCTGATTGCCGAGCACCACGTGATCCGCGGTAATCGAAATTGCTTTGTTAAGCGTCTGCACCAAACCCGACGCGTTGTTGAACGTCTGATCCAACCCGCCAACCTTGATATCGATCGGGCTGGCACCGGAGAAAACAGTGCGGCCATTCGTGTCGATGTCGCCGTTGGTCGTCGCCAGGGACACGGTGCCACCACCAGCTGCAGAAACACCGTTGACTCCGTTGACGTTGGCCAGTTTGAGGTCATCGGACTCTGCTACGAAAATGCCGGCACCCGCACCCGCCGTTACCGCGGTGAGATTGACGACGGTCGTCGGCAGTGGTGTACCCGACGATCCGATTCCGGTCGCCGCGGAAACGAATAGGTCGCTGCCCTTCAAAGTCGCCGATGATGCGACCGAACCGGTGGCGGCTCGAAGATCAATCGACGTGACATCCAAACCCGAGCCGGAAAAACTGCCGTTGGCCGTGGCGATGAAGCTGCCGGCTTTGGCAAATGAAATATCAATAATCGTGATGTCGCCCACCAATCCCACGCCGCTGCCCGTTTGCAGCGTCAGCGATGTGCCCACTTTGTTGGCGAAGCCGATTCCGGGGCCGAAGGTGGAGATGTTGCCGGCCTCCGTGCCCAGCAAGCCACTGTCGATGACTACGTTGTTGCCGGCCATTAACTCGGTGGCAACGTCGGCGACCGCCACATTCGCGCCCGCCGCATTTGCTGTGTATGTGGTCGTGCCTGCGGCGGTCACTACCGCGACGTTTGCGGTCGCAAGCGCCGAAATTGTGGTGTTAAACGCCGGCGTGATTCGGTCTTCGAGCCGCAGCAATGGTTGCAGCGCGGAGGGTTGGGTCGTGCGGATCGGCGAAACTTTGCGGCTAAACAACCGACGCAACCAGGAGCGCGACATAGGTAGCACCTCAAAACGGTTCGGCGGGCGCAAGGCGCGCGCGCACGGCCGGCGTAGCTAGAGAAAGTTGGACCCTTTCACTATTGTCGGTCAGGCAAGAGTGGGTGGAGAGTTCGGGAGAGTCAAAATGGGCAAACGAGGCCGTCATTTCCGCCGTAATCCGTACCTCCGGACCTCATCGTGCAACGATCAGGCGGCCGCTGGTTTCCGGTAGCGCCAGCGCATCACCTCGCCAACAATTAGGACGACCGAAGTGCCGACGACGACCAGCAACCAATCGAGCCACGGCAACGGCACCGTACGGAACACTTGGCCGCCGAATTGCACCATCAGCACCTGGCCGATGAAGATCGCCACCACGATGGCGATGAAAGCGGGGTTGTGCCGCAAGCCATCAAAGGCCGAGCGTGTGCCGCCCAAAGTGCGGGCATTGAATAGGTTCCAGAACTGCAGAAATACAAACACGCAAAACAGAATGGAGCTGCCGCGCGACGGTGCGTTGTCCGCCGGCAAAGCGCCGTTGTACTGCAGGATCAAAATCAACCCAACCACGGCCACGACGAACATGATGCCGGTGCCGAAGATGTTGCGGGCCATCGTCGGCGTGACAATGAACGCCTTCGGATCGCGCGGCGGACGATTCAACACGGCAGCATTTGGCGGCTCGGTCGCCAGGGCCAGCGCGGCAAACGTGTCCATGATCAAGTTGACCCACAACATCTGCATGACCGTGAGCGGCAACTGAAACCCGAGAAACGGGCCGAGAAACGCCACCGCCAGCGCCGCCACGTTGATCGTCAATTGGAATAACACGAAACGTTGAATGTTCTCGTACAGAGAACGGCCCCACATTACCGCATTGACGATGCTCTGAAACGAATCGTCCAGCAGAATAATGTCGCTGGCTTCCTTGGCAACCGCCGAGCCGGTCTTGCCCATCGCCAAACCCACGTCCGCATAATTGAGTGCGGGTCCATCATTCACGCCATCGCCGGTGACGGCGACGACTTCGCCCTGTTTTTGCAACAACCGCACTAGCCGCAACTTATCGGCCGGGCGTGCGCGGGAAAGCACCTTGAGTTCCTTCGCCGCGCGGGAAGCATCATCGTCCGACATGGCTTCAAAGTCAGTGCCGGTGCAATGGGCGGCTGGTGCTTCGTTCGCGCTCCACAAGCCGATTTGCCGGGCGATTTCTTTCGCAGTGTCCGCATTGTCGCCGGTGACGATCTTCACGGCGATTCCGGCTAAGCCGCAAGCGGCGACCGCGGCGGGTACTTCAAGGCGTATTGGATCAGCGATGGCAATCACGCCGAGCCAGGTAAGATTCTGCGCAAGTTGATCCAACTCCGCCGAGACATCGGCCACCTCGGCATAAGCGAGACCCAAAGTTCTCATGCCGCGTGATTGATAGTCGCGAAGTTGCTGGCGAATCGCATCCGATTGCCCCGTGCACCGTTCCAACACAACTTCCGGCGCGCCTTTGACATGGATTACGTTCTTGCCCGAGCTTGCGGAGCGGCCGCGCGTGGCCATGAATTTGCGCTCGGTGCTGAAGGTCCACTGCTCGGCGACGTTGAAGCTAGCGCGAATGCCGTGATAGTCAAGACCTTTGTCCGCCAACCACAACAACAATGCACCCTCCGTGGGATTGCCCACCGGTGTGTACACATCGCCGGAGCGATCCAGTTGTGCGGTTGAGTTGGCGGCAATGGCCTCGGCCATCAAGTCCATTGGGCCGTTGAAATCCGCGTGAACCACGCGCATCTCGTTCATCGTCAACGTGCCGGTCTTGTCGGAGCAAATCACCGTGGCCGCACCGATGGTCTCGCAGGCGTGCAGTCGGCGGACCAGGCAGTTGCTCGCCGTCATCTTGCGCATGGAATAGGCAAGACTCAGTGTCACGCTCATTGCCAACCCTTCCGGCACGGCAACGACGACGATGGTGACGGCAATCATGAAGTAAGCAAGAAATGCCTTGACGGATTCCGCGGGCAGCCACTCCGTCGGCCGTGCTGGCCAGTCACCGAAAAGCCAACCCATCATGGCACCGAGGACCATCACGCCCATGCCCAGTCCAAGAGTTATCAACCACGCATATATCCCTTCGACTTCAAGCCATGCGGGTTGTTTGACCTTCAGACCCGTCAGATACAGTGCATCGAACACGATCGGGAGCCAAACGCGCACCAGCGCGATGTTGATTCCGATGACCGCAACGGCGACCACCGACCATTGTTGCGCGTTCAGCACGAGCGCGTTCGTCAACAGGTCGCGTGCCACCAGTGCGATGAACGTCAACAGCGACACACCGAAGCCGACAACGCCGATCCATTGGCTTAAGCGCAACAGTTGCCGATTCAGCGGCGTCTCGACACCGGATTCTTCCGCAGCCGCGCGAGCGGTTTGCCCGATCTGCGTGCCGTCGCCGACGGCGATTACCTTAAAAAGGCCAAGCCCATCCACCACGGTCGTGCTGCGCAACAAATGATCCGGCGCATAAGCTGAGTCATCGTGATGCACCGGATCGGCATGCTTGTCAACGGGCCTCGATTCGCCGGTCAACCGTGATTCGCTGACTTTGAGGCCGACCGATTCGATGAGCTTGCCGTCTGCGGGGATTTCGGCACCGACTTCGACTTGCACCAAGTCGCCCACGACGACATCGCGACGTGGCACGGTGGTGAAATTGCCGCTCCGCCGAACGGTGACCGCGACATCATCACTAGTGCGATTCAGAATGTCGAATTCACGCGCGGCACGAAACTCGTTGGCAAACGCCAACCCTGTGGACAACAACACGGCCAGAACGATGCCAACACCCTCGGCATAGTGACCCTCCGCAGCACCGACGGCGATAGCGACGGCCGCGGCGATCATCAGAATGCGAATCACCGGGTCGTCAAACTTGGCCAGGTATTGCCGCCACCACGGTTCGCGCTTCGGCGGCGTCAACACATTGGTGCCATGCTTGGCGCGGCTGGCAATGATCTGTTCCGGCGGCAGTCCCGGCGCATCGTTACGAGTGGTCATGGCTGATAGAATATGGTTAATCGTCGAATTGTTCCGTGTTCCAGGGTCTGCGCGAGTGTTGTCTATTTGGCTGAGCATGACGGCGCTGGTGGTGGCATGGGATCCTGTGCCCCCGGCCGTGCCGTCGATGGTCGAACGACTTCAGATGACGGCCGAGAGTCAGCCAAACGACCCCGCGCGATGGCTCGCGCTGGCGCGGGAACTTGATCGACTCGGCAACGAAGACGCCGCCATTCGCACTTTCGAAAAAGCGAAGACGTTGCCTGCCGCCCGCGAAGCACTCGGCCGCTATTCCGCCATTGATGATGCAAACCTTGCTGCCGAACATTATCGCGAGGCAGCCGATGCTTATGAATTAGCCCATGATCAGTCGGGCACAGATCGCTGCCGGCGTGAAGTGGTGCGCCTGACCGGTGACATTAAGGTTTTGCGTCAACTGCTGGCAGGCGATGCATCAACAAATAGGATCACGGCAAACCAACTGCCCGAACTGGTTGGCAAATGCGGCCGGCCTGCGACCTTGGTCCCGGACCTGAAGCGTTGGGCCGATGCACTGCCGAAGCTGGCCGGCCCAATTGCCGCTCTCGCGGAGTGCGAACGCAACGAATCGCGGTTGTTGACATGGTTAGAGGACCACAGTGATCCGATTGCGTATGCAAGCTTGGCACGCCTGCAAACGAAGAAACCAGAACAACTGGTCGCACTGTTGCGCGAGTCGGACCCTGGGCAGCCAGACCGAGCCAAGGCCATCATGGCTGGATTGCAAACCGAACCTGCCGCTGTTGTGGCGCTGTTGAAGAAATACCCGGCACCGCAGCCAGACAGTAGTTGGCCAGAGGATAGTTATCGAGTCGTTCGCCTGGGGATTGCCGGGAATTGCATCGACGTCGCGGAATCGACTCTGAAATCGTGGTTGCCGGCTCGTCCGGCCAATGCCTTGAGCGTGTATGACGCATTGCTCATGCTTTATGGCCAGGCAGGCCAATTCAGTCGTGCCGAGCAGCTAAGCCGGCGTTGCATAAAAGAATATCAGGACGAGTTTCGCAAGGGATTTTACTTTCATCAGGCCCGCGCCCTGATGCACCTCGATCGGGAGGAAGATGCATTAGCGGCGGCGACCGAAGTGGTCAAACGGGGCACCGGTGTACGGCAGTACTTGCTGCAAATCGAAGTACTTTCGTGGTTCGGCCAGCACGACGCCGCACAGACCGTGGCGCGCAAGGCCTTTGACGAGTTTCGCGACCGGGACTCCGAAATGCAATTGCGGATGCGTCTCGCGTCCTTAGCTGAATATCGAGGCGATAACGCGGCCGCGGAAGGCCACTTACTACGTGTCCTGGAGCTTTCACCCAAAGACGCACTGGCACATAACAACCTTGGCTACTTTTGGGCCGACCAGAATCGCCGGCTCGATGATGCTGAAAGACTCTGCCGCTTCGCGGTGGATCAGGGCCGGGAGTCGATCGGCGGCGATGACCCGGGCGGCGATGAGGCCGCATATCGCGATAGCCTCGGCTGGGTGTATTTTCGACAGGGTCGCTTGATTGCCGCTCAGGAACAAATCGAACAGGCATTGGCCTTGCCGGGCGGCAAGCTCGATGCGGTGGTATGGGAACATTACGGCGATATCCTCGCAGCCCGGGGCAAACACGATCGCGCCATCGTGGCTTGGACGAATGCCGTGCAGCACAGCGAAAAGAGCCGTACGCATCGGGATGATCCACGCCCCGCCCTGCTCAAACACAAACTCGCCAGCGCTAGCAAGAGTCTTAACTGACTTGGTGTCGAATGCCGTATTTCTGTCGCCGTTTTCGATTCATCCTCCATCCTTCCGCCTTGATCCTTATCATGTCCTTATCAGAGCCACTGGCTTGAGCAACGTGACTTCGGAGAGACTCGATGGCAGGGCATTCTCATTACGCAAATATTGCCGGCAAGAAAGCCGTGATCGACGCCAAGCGCGGCAAGCTGTGGAGCAAGCTTTCGCGCTACATCATCATCGCAGCCCGCAGCGGCGGTGGCGATCCGATCACCAACCTTAAGCTCCGCTATGCCATCGACAAAGCCCGCGACGTATCCATGCCGAAGGACAACATCGAACGGGCCATCAAGCGTGGCACCGGTGAGGCCGGCACCGAGGTTCTCGAAGAATTGATGTACGAGGGCTTCGGCCCCGGCGGGTCGGCCGTGCTGATTGAAGTGATGACGGACAACCGTAACCGCACATCGGGCGAAGTCCGCAAGATCATGGATCGCGCCGGTGGCAAAATGGGTTCAGCCGGCAACGTAGGATTCCTATTTGAGCGCAAAGGCCTTTTTAGTGTAACCGCGACCACGTTGGATGAAGACACCTTGATGGGCATCGCCCTGGATGCCGGTGCTGACGACCTGCAGAAAACCGATGAAGGCTTCGAGATCACCTGCGATGCCGCTTCGTACATCCAAGTTAAAGAGGGCCTGGAGAAAGCCGGCGTGGCCATCGGCCATTCGCAAATCGCCCAGCTCGCAAAGATGCCGAAAGAAGTGGATGTCGAAACGGGCAAGAAGATCGCCAAAATGATCGACGCCCTCGACGACCACGATGACGTGCAACAAGTCTTCACCGACGCGGACTTGACGGCGGAAATGATGGCGGAATGAAGCAGTAGTTCATCGTCGCAGGTTGAATGACTGGGATTAGGATGTGTTTGCTTTGGAACGACTCTACCGTAGCATCGGTATTCCACTCAATGTCTATTTCGAGTGGGAGGGGGTGCCCTCTCCAAAAGACATGAACGGATCGAAACGACTTTTTCTCGCTTTCATAACTCTTTTTTAGAAAACAAGTTGTGGCAGATTCGTCAAATTAGTGGGATTCTGCACCAGCTGGACAAATCAATGCGGTTGAATCGCCTGCCTTAAATCAACCACCCATCAACTTTGTTAATCGCTCACCCAACTCCTCTTCAGCGGCTGGCGACCAGGAGAAATCCGGCGGCGGCATGAAGCCACCTTCGGCGGTGAGTTTCGCATTAGGCATCGGGTGCAGCGGCAGCATTCCGAGCAGCCGGCCACGAAGCCGCAGTTCAAATCCCGTGATGTCGGCCAGATCGGCTGCAGGGATCAAGCCTGGAATCACTGGCGTGGGGCCATCGGTGATCAAAACCTGCTGCGTCCACCGTTCACCCGGACCGATGGGTGATACTTCAAATTCCAATGATGCGGCCATGCCCGGCTCACTGCTGGCCACTAAAAAACACGGGCCGACCATCACATTTTCAGCCGGTGCGGGCGCCTGGCGTTGCAATGAAACACCGGCATCAGATCGCACCGCGAAGCGTGTGCCGACCATGCGCAATGATCGCCGTGCAATCGCGGGGCTGAGCGCCTTAGCACGGTTCACCGCCAACTCGCGCTCGGCTACCAGCCAGCGCACAGTCCATGTACCCGATTTTTTCGGCAATTTGCGCGGGGCGGCCGCGACCAATGCCTGCCGGCCGGACAATTGCGAGCCAGTCAGCGGCACCGGCACGCTGGCCATGACCACGCCGAACTCGCCGCGCACCTCGACTGTCATGCCCAGTTCGACAATTGGTGCCAGGCTTGTCGTCGCGGTCAACAGGCCGGCCATTGATAATCCCGAGCACTGTGATGCGATGAAGGTCTGTGCCGCAACGCATTCTTCGCCGATGCGAACGTGCAGCGTGGGCAATTGCAACTTCAGTGATTGAAGAAACGACTCTTTCGAGAGAATGGTAATCTCGGCCCGGCCCAGAGTGCGGTCGCGCCACGTCAACTCGGCCACGGTATTCGCACGCGGCGGCGGCATGCGGAATGCCACGAAGTGCTGATCGCCTGGGCCCTCGGCACGTAGTGTTTCCGCACGCACCGGTTCGCGGCCCGGCAATCGTAATGCGAAGTCGTCCTTGCGACGTGCACCGGTTGGCAAGCGCAAACCGGCTTCCACAATCACCGCCTCCGCATTCCACGGCACTGGCTGATTGGTCAAGACCAAGCCCGCCAATTCAGCGCTGACGTGAACCGCCGTGCGGTCAACTGTCGCCCAATCGCGCAAACGCTTGATCGAGGGCCACATCCAATTCACCCTCCGCGACGGCCGGATTGGCCGTGCCGCAAATCAAACATCCTTCAAGCTTCGGCACCACAAAGCGGTGCGGCCGATACGCCTCGGCGAATACACCATCTACCTTTTTCAATGATAACAAAAGCGTGGTGAACCCGGGATCAACGTTGTCCAACAGATCAAGCGTCACCAGGGCGTGCAATCCCGCAATGGTCGCGATGGCTGCCTTGCTCGCCGGGATGCGCACATCGACAACCGCATGTTGCGGCGCGGCGTAGTCCGGCAGAGGCGACTTTGGTGCTTCGGTGACGTTGCGTTGCAAATGACTGGCCACGCACCCGTAACATGGTCCGCCAGGCACAAAGCGATGCACCAATCCACCGATGCCGCCCGAAAGAACCTCGCCCAGCGTCCACGGTTTGCCCGCACGACGCATTAAGGCATCGAACGAGTACTTGGCCGGCTCGTTGTCGGCCGCGCACACGCCGATGTCGCAGGCATCCGCGAATGTTCTCAGCTCGTTGAGATAACGCGGGTCACAAATATCCCATGCCATTTCGTGCACACCAAGGTCCGGCCGCCGATTGTGCAACCATTTCTTTGCAAGCTCGGTCTTAAGTTGGCCGATGCCGTCGCGGCCAAACATATGCCGCTCGACATTGTGCTCCTGATAAATGTCAGGATCAAATAGCGCGACGTAATCAACGCGCGGATCGCGAGCAACCGCATCCAAAACCGGCATGCCACCGGAACCGACACCGACTTGGAGGAGTTTGGCCATTTCGTTCCGATCGAATGATACCCAAGTTCATGATCCATCACAGTGAATGCGTGCAGAAGTTACCCCGTGCAAGGGGTGGGGTTTGAATACTTTGCGGCGCGCTGACTCAGGCCATGGAACAACGAGCGATGACGACGGTGGGGCGAATCACAAATCAACTAGCTACTTTTTGTTCGTTGAAAACCGCAACTCGCCAAACGTATCCCATTCGATCAATTCCTTGTAAAAGTCGTCTAGCGACATGGTGCAACTCAATCGGTCACGCAAGCCTCCTGGACCACAAACATGGCCAAGAAAGCATCGAATGTCCCCACGGCTATCTTTGACAACCAGCGTGCCGCCCCCGTTCAATTTAGCAAAGAAACCATGACTATCTTTGCCAACGCCAACTATCCATTCGCCGTTGTCGTACTTCTTTGTCGCATATCCAGAAATCGGCAATGGCTCAGAATCTGGTCCCAGTATCTTAATCTCCCTAATCAACTCCTTGGCTGCGTCGGCCGAACCCGAGCCGCCCTCGAAACAAATCCAGACCAGAAATATTCCTACTAGGCCAACAGGAATCATCACAAGGAACGAAGCTGCTATCTTGTCACCGCCTGTCAGTGAAGTACGCACGCCTCCGTCGTTGCCAATTGTTGGAGTCGACTTGTTTTCTGGAGTATTCACTTCGCCTCAGGCAGGGGCCATTCGCCGGTGTCGTGCCAGATTTCGTAGCAGGCGAGCCAACGCCAGGCGGCTTGCACGGCGAAGACACACGTGAACCTGGCGGGATCCCAGCGATTGGTCGCGCGGGTCGAGCCTTGCCGCCACATGCACATGGTTTGGCCTTCGAGCATGTGCGGGCAGTGCTTCATCGGCGAGATCGCCCGCGTCTCCGGCGGTACGGTCGGGTAACTGGCCAGCAAACGGGTTTCGAGCAGGTAGATGTTATGCGCCGGCTTGAGCCGATAACGCATCACCACTGCCCCACCCAGCCGGTGAATAATGATCCGGTACTCCGGGTCACGCCCGGCGTTGTACTGCTCAATAGCCGGCACCTCGACGGTCAACAACCGCCGCTTCCCGGCATCGGAATCAAGTAGGCCCATGGGAACACTTCGGATTGTTGATTTCGGATTGCGGATTCCAATAGCCCTGACAGAGAGATTGTCTATCGGGCTTTCAATCCGCAATCATCAATCGCAAATCCGCAATTGCGTCAATAATGGCATGGTACCGACTTGATCGCGTTGATGACTTCCTCATCCGGAACTTCGTCGGCGGTGCCGGCGAAGCTGGTGGTGCGGCGGTCCATGAGGATCGCCAGACCGCGGTCCGCGTTGCCGCGCAAGGCCTGCATCAGG
>JANNLP010000353.1:0-1966 GCA_031396905.1 Gemmataceae bacterium | reverse complement strand
GAGCCACGTGTTCAATATCTCCGGTGCCGGCTTTATCAACGTGGCCATTAGCGGCATGACGATTACCGGCGGGGCGACTAATACCGCCGGCGGCGCTATGGCCATTGCAGATGAAAACGTCACGCTGGAATACTGCAAGTTGGAAAACAATTCGACGACGACTACCGGTGGCGGCGCGATCGCCGTGACCACGGCGCTTGGCCGACTTTTGTTGAAAGGATGCACGCTGCAAAACAATGTGACGACCGGAACGACGGCTGACGGCGGAGCCATTCGCGCGGCGGCCAACACGACAATCATCGTGCAGGATAGCACGATTTCCGGCAACACGACCGGCGATGATGGCGGCGGGATCTATGCCACCGGTGCTGCATTGAACATATTCAATAGCACGCTCTCGAGTAATGTCAGCACATCGACAACGTCGGGCAGCGGTGGAGCGATTGCCTTCAATGGCACGCCGTTTGTCGCGGGCTTGATCGTCCGCAACAGCACCATTTCGGGCAACAGCGCGGGCTTCACGGGTGGCGGCATTGAGTTGTTCTCGGCCACCAATGGCGTGTTGACGGTCCAGAACTGCACCATCACGAACAACACTGCTGACAGCGTCGGAACCAATCAAGGTGGCGGCGGTATCCACTCCGCAAGCGCCAGCAAGATCAGCCTCGAAAGCTCGATTGTTTCGGGCAATGTCAATGCGCTTTCTTCCGACATCGCCAGCGCCACCGTTGATTTCCAAACCACGGCATTGGGCAGTAACGCGGGCATTACCACCCTCAACGATCTCGGCGGCAATTTGATAATCGGTGCCGATTTGTTTCTCGGACCACTCGCAGGCAACGGCGGCTTGACGCTGACACATCTGCCCGGCTCGAATAGCCCGGTGATCAACTTCGGCTCCAACCCCGCAGCGCTCAGCACGGATCAACGCGGTGCCGGTTTCGTTCGCACGATTGGCGCAGGCACTGACATAGGCGCTATTGAGGTACAGACCATTGCCGTTCCGGCGAAGTTGGCCGCCACCAATGCGTTCATCATCAACAATGGCGACGCGCAGCGGTCGCGAGTCACTGAAGTCCAAGTCGCGTTTGATTCGATTGTTACATTCCTCGGCGCACCCGAAGCCGCGTTCGCCCTGAACCGGCAAAGTGATGACATGGCAGCAAATCTGGCTGCCGCCGTGAATAACTCGGGTTCGGGAACAGTTGTCACGCTGACATTCACCAGCGGTGCCGTGGAAAGTAAATCTCTTGCTGATGGTCGTTACACGCTCAAGGTGTTGGCCAGCGGCTTTGCCAACGCGGGATTCGACGGCGATGGCAACGGGGTAGCCGATGGGTCGCCCATGGATGATTTCAGTTTCGCATCGGCTCCCGCGACCTCCCCTCCGACGAACATCTTCCGCATCTTCGGCGATGCCAACGGTGATGGCACTGTTGCCGCCAACGATTTCATTCAGTTCCGGCTGGCGCTGGGCGGCACAACGCCAATGTTCGATTTTGACAACGATGGTGCGGTCGCCGCCAGCGATTTCATCCAGTTCCGATTGAGGTTCGGCGGGTCGATCTAAGTAGTGGTTTGTTGTCAGCGGTTAGTTGGCAGTCATCGTTCGCTTCACCTTTTACCTGTCTGGTTGGCGTTTCACGTAAAAATGTCTCTGCATCGCGTTGATCCCGACGCCTAACGGCGGCGCAATGCCGCTATTCGGTGTGGCAGCCGAATCAAGCGCTGCACCTGACCGGAGCGGGTTCGGCGCGGTATGACGTTACTTCGAGGGGCATGACCACGTTCGCTAGAACTTTGCTCTTCGACTACGGTTGATCTCAGAGTGCTGTCGTGTTGATCGTGAAAGTGAGGTTGTTGTGATTATTGGTGCTGAAATCGCGATGTTTGTCATGGGACTGTACGCTCTGATCAAAGGGCGGCTCATGACCAACAAGAAGGCGAAGTTCGTTGTCGAAGGTTG
>JANNLP010000312.1:0-2352 GCA_031396905.1 Gemmataceae bacterium | reverse complement strand
CGGCTGTCGAACAACCGACGACCGAAGTTCCCGGCACCATCACGACGCCGACCGGTACCGTGAACGTCAGCGCCACAAACCCACTCCCTGATTTTGTCTTACGGTACCGCTACCAGCAGGATACATTCCACATCCAGAATGCCTGGCTGTTCCGTTCGCTCGGTGGATTCGCCGGTGCGACGGCTGAACAGCAGGTCTTCGGGTGGGGCGGGATGTTGTCGGCTTCCGCAAAGGTCTATGGCAAAGACAATATTGTGATTCAAGGTAGTTTCGGAGAAGGCACGGCCCGCTACATCCTCGATCTGGGGACTGGAAGCGGACTCGACGACGGGCTGACCGCTGACAGAAGGGTTGTGGCTCTGCCGGCCTACGGCGGGTATGTGGCCTACCAACACTACTGGACTGAGCGATGGCGCTCGACCGCCACCTATGGCTTTTTGAAGGTCAATACGACCGACCTGGCCCAGACCAGTACCAATCCGACTACGCTGTTCAGCCACACTCAATATGCGGAAGGAAATCTGATGTACAGCCCAGGCCACGGGTTCACGGTGGGCGCGGCGGTATTGTGGGGACAGCACCAGCTAAAGGATGAGACTCGCGGGGATGTCTTCAGGCTGAACTTCGTCCTGCAGTACGATCTCGTGAATCTCGGGAATTGGTGAAAAAATGAACCGCGGCCACGCGATGTGGCTAAAAAACACGTGTTGCTTACTCAATGAAATAGAACTTGGAGCGGAGCGAAAAAATGGCAGGCATGATTCAAGTCAACCGCGGAGGTGCATACATGAATAGGAAACTGTTCAAGAGTCGATACTATACCCTCGGGTGTGCAGTGGCGAGTCTTACGCTCGCTGTTCTCACGATGGGACTTCAGGGTTCCTGGGCTGCGCAAGCTCAGGCGGCGGACAAGCTGGACCGGACGGTGCTGCCGATTCCGGAACCCAAACGCCCGGCGATCACGGAACTCGACGTGCGCAAGGCGACGGCCCCGCCGCGGTTTGAGGTCAAGGCGCCGGCCGGCGCCCCGAACGTGCTCATTGTGCTGATCGACGACATGGGCTTCGGCATGTCCAGCGCCTTCGGTGGGCCTATTCACATGCCGACGGTCGAGCGCCTCGCCGACAATGGCTTGCGCTACAACCAGTTCCATACCACGGCGCTTTGCTCGCCGACCCGTGCCGCGTTGCTGAGCGGCCGCAATCATCACATGAACAACATGGGCGCGATCACGGAGATTTCAACCGCGTTCCCCGGCAATACCGGGAGCCGGCCTAACAATGTCGCGCCGCTGGCCGAGATGTTGCGGCTGAACGGCTACAGCACGGCGGCCTTCGGCAAGTCCCACGAGACGGCGGCCTGGGAAGTCAGCCCATCCGGTCCGACCGACCGCTGGCCGACCCGCTCGGGATTCGATAAGTTCTACGGGTTCATGGGCGGCGAGACCAACCAATGGGCACCATTGGTCTATGATGGATTGACGCAAGTGGAGTTGCCGAAGGATCCGAACTACCACTTCATGACCGACATGACCAACCAAGCAATGTCCTGGATGCGCTACCAGAAGTCACTCACGCCGGACAAACCGTTCTTCATGTATTTCGCGCCAGGTGCGACGCACGCGCCGCACCATGTGCCGCAGGAATGGATCGCCAAGTACAAGGGCAAGTTCGATGGCGGCTGGGACCAATTCCGTGAAGAGACCCTGGCACGGCAGATCAAGCTGGGCGTCGTCCCGCAGGGCACAAAGCTCGCGCCCAAACCAGACGCCATTAAGGATTGGGACACACTCTCGGATGACGAGAAGAAGCTGTTTAGCCGTCAAATGGAGGTCTTCGCCGGGTTCAGCGAACACACGGACACGGAGATCGGCCGGCTGATCCAGGCCATTGAGGCGACCGGTCAACTCGACAACACGCTCGTCTTTTACATCCTTGGCGACAACGGCTCGAGCGCAGAAGGCGGCATGAATGGCCTGTTCAATGAGATGACCTACTTCAATGGCGTCCACGAAACCGTTCAGGATATCCTGAAGCATTATGATGATCTCGGTGGTCCGCAGTCATATCCCCACATGGCTGCTGGCTGGGCTGTCGCGGGAGACACACCGTTCATGTGGACCAAGCAAGTCGCCTCCAGTTTCGGCGGCACCCGCAACGGGATGGTGATTCATTGGCCCAAGCGCATCACGGCGAAAGGCGAGGTGCGCGCGCAGTTCCATCATGTCATCGATATTGCACCGACGGTCCTGGAAGCGGCGGAGTTACCGGAGCCGAAAGTCGTGAATGGCACGCCACAGGAGCCGATCCAAGGGGTGAGCATGGTCTATACGTTTGCCAAGCCCATGACGAA